>NZ_JAAGPB010000169.1:0-16505 GCF_017104585.1 Burkholderia sp. Ac-20392 | reverse complement strand
CACGCACCACCCCGATCCGCGTCGCCGCGCTCGCCGAGCGTGCGCGTGCGGCGTGACGGCCGGCCGACCAGCCAGGCCCAACTGGAGGAGACGACATGAAGAACGACCTGCCCGAACTGGCCCCGCAAGCCGTGCCGTCGGTGGATGCGCTGGCGGCGCTGCTGCGCGACCAGCGCGCGGCCTACCTGCGCGCGCCGTATCCGGCATGGGAAACGCGCGTGCAGCATCTGCGTGCGCTGCGCACGATGCTGATCGACCATGCGGATGCACTCGCCGAAGCGATCAGTGCCGATTTCGGTCATCGCGCGAAGCAGGAAGTGCTGCTGTCGGAAATCTGGATGGCGAAGGAAGAGATCGACGACGCGCTCAAGCACGGCAAGCGCTGGATGAAACCGATCCGCAAACCAATGAACAAGTGGCTGCGCCCGGCGCGCGCGAAGGTGATTCCGCAGCCGCTCGGCGTGGTCGGCATCGTCGTGCCGTGGAACTATCCGGTGCTGCTCGCGGCCGGCCCGCTGATCTGCGCGCTCGCCGCCGGCAACCGCGCGATCATCAAGATGTCCGAACTGACGCCGCGCACATCGGCGCTGTTCGAGCAGCTCATTGCCAAGACCTTCACGCGTGACCACGTCGCGGTCGTGAACGGCGATGCGGAAGTCGGCGCCGCGTTCAGCGGGCTGCCGTTCGATCACCTGCTGTTCACCGGCTCGACGCACGTCGGCCGCCACGTGATGCGCGCGGCCGCCGACAACCTCACGCCCGTCACGCTCGAACTCGGCGGCAAGTCGCCGGCGATCGTCGGCCCGAACGCGCGCTTCGATGCAGCCGTCGACGCGATCGTCGCCGGCAAGACGCTGAACGCGGGCCAGACCTGCATCGCACCCGACTACGTGCTGCTGCCGCGCGGGATGGAAGCCGCGTTCATCGAGCGCGCGCGTGCCCGCTTCGCGAAGATGTATCCCGACCTGTCGGCCAACGGCGACTACACGACGATCGTGTCGCCGCGCCACTACGCGCGGCTGCAGCAACTCGCGAGCGACGCGCAGGCGGCCGGCGCGCAGTTGCATCCGCTGTCCGACGCGCAATCCGATTCCGCGTCGCGCCGCTTCGTGCCGTGCGCGGTCACGCAGGTGCCGGCCGCGTCGCAACTGATGCAGGAGGAAATCTTCGGGCCGCTGCTGCCGCTCGTGCCGTACGAACGGCTCGACGAAGCGATCGCCTACGTGAATGCACGCCCGCGTCCGCTCGCGCTCTACCTGTTCGACGAGGACGGCGGCACGATCGACCGTGTGATGCGTGAAACGATCTCCGGCGGCGTGTCGATCAACGAAACGCTGATGCACATCGCGTGCGGCAGTTTGCCGTTCGGTGGTGTCGGTGCGAGCGGCATGGGCGCCTATCACGGCTACGACGGCTTCGTGACGTTCTCGAAGATGAAGCCGGTGCTCACGCAGGCACGCCTGAACGCACGCAACCTGCTCGCGCCGCCGTACGGCAAGCGCTTCGCCGCGCTGATCAAGCTGATGCTGAAGTTCTGAGCGAAACGGGCCGCGCGCATCGCGCCGCGGCCCGTCCCAGCATGCCGCGCGGCGAGGATGCCGCGCGCGCCGTCACACGGGCCAGAGCGGCCCTTCCTGCATCGCGCCGATCTGCTCGCGCAACTCGAGCACGCGCGCTTCCCAGTAACGATGCGTGTTGAACCACGGGAACGCGGCCGGAAACGCGGGATCGTCCCAGCGCCGCGCGAGCCATGCCGCGTAGTGGATCAGCCGCAGCGTGCGCAGCGCTTCGACGAGATGCAACTCGCGCGGCTCGAATTCGCAGAAATCCTCGTAGCCGGCCAGCAGGTCCGCCAGCGCACGCGATGCGCCTTCACGATCGCCCGGCAGCAGCAGCCACAGATCCTGGATCGCGGGCGCCATCCGGCTGTCGTCGAAGTCGACGAAGTGCGGGCCGGCATCGGTCCACAGCACGTTGCTTGGATGACAGTCGCCGTGCGTGCGCAGCAGGCGGATCTCGCCCGCCCGCTCGAACGCGGCCTCGACGCCTTCGAGCGCGAGCGTCACGGCCGTCTCGTACGCGGGCCGCACATCGTCCGGAATGAAATCGTGCGCGAGCAGGTAGTCGCGCGGCTCGTAGCCGAACGTCTTGATGTCGAGCACGGGGCGCGCCGCATACGGCTGCGTCGCACCGACCGCATGGATCCGGCCGATGAAGCGGCCGAGCCATTCGAGCGTGTCGCTGCGATCGAGATCGGGCGCGCGGCCGCCGCGCCGCTCGAAGATCGAGAAGCGGAAGCCGTCGAACGCGTGCAGCGTGCGGCCGTCGAACGTGCGCGCAGGCACCGCCGGAATCTCGCGCGCGGCGAGTTCGGCGACGAACGCGTGCTCTTCGAGGATCGCTTCGTCCGACCAGCGAGCCGGACGGTAGAACTTCGCGACGACCGGCGGGCCGTCTTCGATACCGACCTGATAGACGCGGTTTTCGTAGCTGTTGAGCGCGAGCAGGCGCCCGTCGGTGCGCAGGCCGGCCGGTATCAGCACGCTGTCGAGCGCGTCGAGCACGCACTCGGGCGTGAGTCCGGCGAACGGCGGGCCGGCGGGAGAAGCGGGAGCGGAAGTGACGTCTTTCATGCCCCGCATTGTGCCGCCAGCCGGGCTGAAAGACGAGCGCCCGGTGCGGTGGTTGCGCTTAGTGAAGCGCCGCGCCGGCCGGCAGCACCGATTCGCCGGTGTCGATCAGGTCCTCGAGAAAGAACGGCTCGGTGTTGAGTTCCTTGGACTCGCCCGGTACACCCGCGTACCAGGTCACCATGGCCATGTCGCCCAGAACGCGCTGGACGATGCCGCGCGCGCCCTTCGGCACCGCGATATGGGTAGTGCAGACAATCGACCCGACATGCATGATGGTTCCCCACTCTTGAATCTTGAAACCCGGCCCGCTGGGGGCCGGCAAATGCACGATCCGCGCGCTCTCGACGGAGCGTTGCGCGTAATCCCATTGTTCACGGTTTATCGAAGCACGAAAAGAAGAAGAAGCAGGCGAAGTGCCGCGAATTCGTCGAATGTCTCCAATCAACCACTGCGCCGGGGTAGACGCTTGCCCACCCGGTTACCCCCATCATACCCTGTCGAATGTGACTGCCCGCCGAATCCCCGGCATCACCGCGGCCCGCACGTGACGGACACCCCGCGCGCACCGTGGGTCCGATGCAGGGTCGCCACGCACATTCGCACGACTGCGGTTGCCGAACCACGCTACACCGTCGCCACCTTCCCCTGCATCGAACGCGGCCCGCGCAGCGACGGTTGCGCGCGCATCGCCCTTCGTCACGCGATGCCGCCGACAGGTGTTGCGTCCGATGCCGGCCTTGCGGTACCTTTGATGCTCATTCGCGTTCAAGCGCATTCCGACACGATGCATCCGTCCACGTCCGCCCTTGCAAAATCCCGGCCGCAGTTCGACTCGCGGCCGCAGGCGTGCGCGCATCCGTCGGTTCTTCCTCCTCCTGTCGCACCGCCGCTCGTCGGCGCCGCGCCGCCCCCTCCGGCGGCACGCGCCGGCTGACCAGCCGGCTTCCGTTTCGTCTTCCATTCGCCCGCGGGCCTGCAATCGTGCGTCATGACGCACGGCGTGTTGCTGCGCGCGCGGATGGAACGTTCCGATCCGTTCGACAGGTGGATTCACATGGTTTCGTTCAAACGCGCGCTCGCCGCGCATGGCGCGACGTCGCTCTTCGTGCTGCTGTGGAGCAGCGGCGCGATCTTCGCTGAACTCGGTCTGCGTCACGCATCCGCGTTCGTCTTTCTCACCGCACGTTTCGCACTGGCGTCTCTCGTGCTGCTCGGGCTGGCCTTCCTGCGCAAACGCTGGCTGCCGCCGCGCGGCGAGCGGCGCATGGCCGCGCTGACCGGCTTGCTGATGATGGGCGGCTATTCGATCTTCTACCTGCTCGCGCTCGAACGCGGGATCGCGCCGGGCGTGCTCGCGACGATCCTCGGCGTGCAGCCGATCCTCACGCTCGCGATCGTCGAACGGCGCTGGCAGCCCGTGCGCATCGCGGGGCTCGCGCTGTCGCTGACCGGCCTCGCGCTCGTCGTGTTCCGCGGCGTAGGAGACGGCGGCCTGTCGCTCGCGGGCATCGCGTGCGCGCTCACCGCGCTCGTCGCGCTGACCGCCGGCTCGCTGCTGCAAAAGCGCGTACGTGCGGCGCCCGCCGACGTGCTGCCGCTGCAGAATGCGATCGGCCTCGCGCTGTGCGTGGCGATCGTGCCGTTCCGGCCGGTGTCGTTCGACATGAGCTGGGCATTCGTGATCCCGCTGTTGTGGCTCGGCATCGTGATTTCGGTGATCGCGCAACTGCTGTTCTACCGGTTGATGCAGCGCGGCGATCTCGTCAACGTGACGAGCCTGTTCTATCTCGTGCCCGTCGTCACCACGCTGATGGATGCCGTGTGGCTCGGCAACCGGCCCGAGCCGCTCGCGCTCGCCGGCATGGGCGCGATCATCGCGGGGCTCGCACTCGTGTTCCGCGCGCCGGCCGCCCGCGTGCAACCCGACCGCGCATGAGCGGGCGTGCCGCCGCGCCCATGGGTACGGCGGCACGCATCGGACACATACGACGAATCCGCACAAATCGAAAGGCACGGGAAAGATACGTGCAAGGCGTTCGTCTAACTTGCAGGAAAAATGCGCGATTCGCCTGGCTTTCCGCTGATTTTTAATGGTTCGGATAGCGAAAAGCGTCGCCGTTTGCCTATACTCGAATTGACCGCCCCGCTCGCAATCGGGTCGGACCAATACTAGAAACACCCGGCATGGGGCCGGAGCAAGCGCGCAAGCGCCCACTCCGGCCGACCTTGGAGACACGCATGACGACCTACTTCACGATCGGCGACTTCATCCTGTTGATTCCGATGGCGCTGGCCGGAGCGCTATTTCTCGGCGCGGTGCCGTGCGCAACCGAATTCCGCCACAACCTGCTGCGCGTGCTGGGCGTCATCCTCGGCGTCGGTGTCGCAGTGTTGCTCGTCGAAGGCCTGCCTGCGCTGATCTAGCGGCGCACCACCCGTGCGTGGCGTGCATCGCTGCATTGCAGCGATGCGATGTGTTGCGCGCCAGTCTTTGATACGGCACGCGTTGTTTCGCATGCCGTATCGACTGCCGATCAGATCGCCTGATCGGTGGATGGCTTTTCCCACAGATTGATGCCGCCTTCCGTCGCGTGACGATCGATCTCCGCGAGTTCTTCCGCCGAGAATTCGAGGTTCTTCAACGCGCCGACGTTTTCACGCACCTGTTCCGCCCGGCTAGCGCCGATCAGCGCGGACGTCACGCGGCCGTTGCGCAATACCCATGCGAGCGCCATCTGCGCGAGGCTCTGCCCGCGCCGTTCGGCGATCGCGTTGAGCTTGCGCACATGGTCGAGGTTGTCCGCGCTCAGGTGATCCTGCTTCAGCGAACCGCCGCCCGGCTTGTTCACGCGCGCGTCGGCCGGCACGCCGTTCAGGTACTTCGACGTGAGCAGCCCCTGCGCGAGCGGCGTGAACGCAATGCTGCCCGTGCCGATCTCGTCGAGCGTGCCGAGCAGTTCGGTTTCGACCCAGCGATTCAGCAGGTTGTACGACGGCTGGTGGATCAGCAGCGGCACCTTGTACTGCGCGAGCAGCTCGGCCATCTCGCGCGTCTTGGCCGCCGAGTACGACGAAATGCCGATGTAGAGCGCCTTGCCCTGCTGCACGGCCGACGCGAGCGCGCCCGCCGTTTCCTCGAGCGGCGTGTGCGCGTCGAAGCGGTGCGAATAGAAGATGTCGACATAGTCGAGCCCCATCCGCTGCAGGCTCTGGTCGAGGCTCGCGAGCACGTACTTGCGCGACCCGCCGCCGCTGCCGTACGGCCCCGGCCACATGTCCCAGCCGGCCTTCGTCGAGATCAGCAACTCGTCGCGATACGGCCGGAAATCCTCCTTCAGCAGCCGGCCGAAGTTGGTTTCCGCGCTGCCGTACGGCGGCCCGTAGTTGTTCGCGAGATCGAAGTGGTTGATGCCGAGGTCGAACGCGGTGCGCAGGATCTCGCGCTGCGTCGAGATCGGCGTCGAGTCGCCGAAGTTGTGCCACAGGCCGAGCGACAGCGCGGGCAGTTTGAGCCCGGATTTGCCGCAGGTGCGGTATTGCATGTCGGCATAACGTTCGGAAGCTGCTTCGTAGGCCATGAGTCGGTTCCGTCAGGACTTCGGGAGAGGGGACGCGCGCCGGCCGCGCACACGGCGCGGCGGCGGCGAAGGAGTCATACGACGACTATGGTAGCGAAAGCGGCCGGAACGCGCTCGGCGACACGACGATGGACGCGACCGCGGCCGTCGCCTACACTGCGGCGTCTCGAATCACCGTTTCAGCGAGGTTGGTATGTCCCGGGTCATCTCGGTTGCGCTGCTCGTCGGCGGCGTCGTGCTGCTGTATTTCGGCGGCCAGTCGTTCCATTCGATCAACGACAACGTGTCGCGCTTCTTCACCGGCTCGCCCGCAACGAAGACGATCCTGCTGATCGTGGGCGGCGCCGTCGCATCGTTCATCGGCCTGATCGGCCTCGCGATGCCGGGCGGCAAGCGCTGAGCGCACAGCCGCGCGATGCGCACGTGGCCCGCGTCTGCGACCGGGCCGCGCCAAACGAAACGGGCGGCCAGGCCGCCCGTTGCTTCAAACGCCCGCGATGCGCCGCATCGCGTGATCGCGGCGGTGCCACCGCCCGTCCGATCCGAACCTAGAACTGCACTTCCGGCCTCGACGCCGAACGCGTGCCCGGCACCGGCCGGTTGCTCGCGCCGTGGTACGTGTATACGAGCGAGAACTTCACCTGGTCGGAACGGTTCTGCCCGGCCGAATGCAGCGTGTTGCTGTGGAAGAACACGACGTCGCCCGTCTGCAGCGACGGGCACGTGGCTGCATCGATCATCTTCTTGTTCGCCGGCAGGTCGCTGCGGAAGAACTTCGCGTCGTCGAACGCTTCAGGCCCGAATTCGGCCGTATGCGACCCCGGTACGAGCCACAGTGCGCCGTTCTCGTTCGTTTCCGGCCCGAGCGCGAGCCACACCGACACCATGTCCGGGCGCTCGAACGACCAGTAGCGGAAATCGCGATGCCAGCCGGTCAGGCTGCCGTACGCGGGGTGCTTCGTCATCATGCAGTTGTGATGCGCGCGCGACAGCACCGGTTCTTCACCGAAATAGGCGTGCATCCACGCACCGATTTCGGGTGCGATCGCGCGCTCGGCGAAGGCCGGATCGCGCGAGTACGCATCGAGCAGCCGCCGCACCGTATGCCCGCCCGGTGCATGCTTGGACTCGGGCGCGCCCGGGTAGCGCAGGTCCGCCTCGAACTCGATCGGCTCGGCCGCCTCCCGCAACTGGCGCTCCGCGATCTGTCTGAGCGCCGCGCATTGTTCCTCGCCGACGAGGCCACGCGCGACGACAAAGCCGCGCTCGCGCAATTCCGCGACTTGCGCGCGGATCGATTCCGACTGCAATGGAGACGACATGGGATGCCAGACGCTTATTGTGTGAATGTGACACGATTGTAAATCGGCGCCGGATGCCGCGAACAGCACCATTGTCGTGCGCAGGGGCATGCCAATCGCGGATTTGATCCGGCTCAAGGGAACTGT
Organism: Burkholderia sp. Ac-20392; assembly: GCF_017104585.1. Classification (NCBI taxonomy): domain Bacteria; kingdom Pseudomonadati; phylum Pseudomonadota; class Betaproteobacteria; order Burkholderiales; family Burkholderiaceae; genus Burkholderia; species Burkholderia sp. Ac-20392. The sequence goes on along the minus strand of NZ_JAAGPB010000169.1, from coordinate 8,846 downwards.
TCGTCGCGGCGCTGGCCTCACCGACAGGCGGTATGCGGCACACGCCTTGTGGCACAAGGGTTTATCGCGACTTTTGCCCGTCATGAATCCCCTGTAGCCTGTCGCGGCCTGTCAATTCTGGCGGGCGCGGCGCGCAGCGAGTTTCGGTAAGATCCGTTGCGCCATCCGAGGCCGTTCATACCAGTGCGCTCTCAAGGGCGCCATCCATACAAGCGAAGCATCGTTCACATGCCATTCCGTCTGACTTCCCGTCTCAGCCGCGCTGCGAAGCGCGTTGTGCCGCCCGCTCCTGCCCGCTCGCTGCGCCATCACCGCGCACGCACGCAGGCGCTGGCCGAGCGTACGCCCGCACATAGCCGGCTGGACGGTATCCGCGCGTGGTTCCACGCATTTTTCTCGATGATGAGCGCGCAGGCGTTCTCGCGCCGTGCCGGCCTGCGCTCGCTGCTGCAGAAGCCGTCGTCGCTGCGCGCGCTTGCGCTGCGCCGCGCGCTCGGCCCGCAGCGCCGCGTCAACCGCCCGCGCCGCCTCGCGGCCAGCAACGGCTGGTTCGGGTTCGGCGCGCGCTGAGCGCACGCCGGCGGGCACCGCGCGCGACGATCGCCGTCGCGCCGTGGCCCGCTGGTCCGATTGCCCCGGCGATCGGAACCCATAAAAAAACCCCGGCTTTGCCGGGGTTTTTCATTTGAGGCGAGCGACGCTTACGCGACGCGTGCCGTCGGCTCGACGCCGGCCGCTTCGGCCAGGGCGAGCGCCTTGTCGGTCGCTTCCCACGAGAATTCCGGCTCTTCGCGGCCGAAGTGGCCGTAAGCAGCGGTCTTCTCGTAGATCGGGCGCAGCAGGTCGAGCATCTTGATGATGCCCTTCGGACGCAGGTCGAAATGCTCGCGCACGAGCTTCGTGATCACCGCATCCGACACGCGGCCCGTGCCGAACGTATTGACCATCACCGAAGTCGGCTCGGCAACGCCGATCGCGTACGACACCTGGATCAGCGCGCGCGACGCGAGGCCGGCGGCGACGATGTTCTTCGCGACGTAGCGGCCTGCGTATGCAGCCGAACGGTCGACCTTCGACGGATCCTTGCCCGAGAACGCGCCGCCGCCGTGCGGTGCGGCACCGCCGTACGTGTCGACGATGATCTTGCGGCCGGTCAGGCCGCAATCGCCCTGCGGGCCGCCGATCACGAACCGGCCGGTCGGGTTCACCAGGAACTTGATGTCGCCCTTGATCAGGTCGGCCGGCAGCGTCGGCTTGATGATTTCCTCGATCACAGCTTCACGCAGCGCCGGCAGCTCGATGTCCGGTGCGTGCTGCGTCGACAGCACGACGGTGTCGATCGAATGCGGCTTGCCGTCGACGTAGCGGACCGTCACCTGCGACTTCGCGTCCGGGCGCAGCCATTGCAGGCGGCCGTCGCGGCGCAGGCTGGCCTGACGCTCGACGAGGCGGTGCGACAGATAGATCGGCAGCGGCATCAGTTCCGGCGTTTCATCGCACGCGTAACCGAACATCAGACCCTGGTCGCCCGCGCCCTGGTCGAGGTTGTCGTCGTGTGCACGATCGACGCCCTGGGCGATGTCCGGCGACTGCTTGTCGTACGCGACGAGCACGGCGCAACCCTTGTAGTCGATGCCGTAGTCGGTGTTGTCGTAGCCGATGCGCTTGATCGTGTCGCGCGCGATCTGGATGTAGTCGATGTTGGCCGTCGTGGTGATTTCACCGGCCAGGACGACGAGACCCGTGTTGCACAGCGTTTCCGCCGCAACGCGGGAATACTTGTCTTGCTCGAGGATGGCGTCGAGGATCGCGTCCGAGATTTGGTCCGCGACTTTGTCCGGATGGCCTTCAGAGACGGATTCGGACGTGAAGAGGTAATCGTTTGCCACTTTTTCAGGCTCCTGTGTGGTTACGGTTGGTTTCACGTAGCCAGCTTCGTTGGGCCTGAAGCGGCGACGCTTTAGCGGATTACCAGGACCGGGCAGCGCGTGTAACGCTAACCGGCTTCGCCCCGCAAGTTGTCAGTTAACTCGGCGAAGCCCGTATTATAGCGGCTTTCCTGAATTGTCACAGAGCGCCGCCCGTGCTGCATCTTCCGCTGTTTCACCACCCTGTTCGCAAAGCGCCGGCCAGCCGGTCCCACGGAGGTTTCGCATGCTAGGTCGTCTAGCCACGCACCTCGCCATTGGCTTGCTGAAACTGCTCGCCCTGTTGCCGTACGGCCTGACCGCACGGTTCGGCGATGGTCTCGGCTGGCTGCTCTACAAGATCCCCAGCCGGCGAAAGCGCATCGTACACACCAATCTGAAACTCTGCTTCCCTGATTGGAGCGACGAACATCGCGAGGAAATCGCCGGGCAACACTTCCGCCATGCGATCCGCAGCTACGTCGAACGCAGCGTGCAATGGTTCGGCTCGGAGAAAAAGCTCGCGAAGCTGATCCAGGTCGACAGCGCGGTCGACCTCGACGATCCGGACCTGCCGCCGACGCTGTTCCTCGGCCTGCATTTCGTCGGCATCGAGGCCGGCTCGATCTGGCTGAATCGTTCGCTGCACCGCCGCTGCGGGTCGCTCTACCAGCCGTTCTCGAACGCGGTGCTCGAAGAAGAGGCAAAGAAGGCACGTGGGCGTTTCGACGCCGAGATGGTCGGCCGCGCGGACAGCGCGCGCGTCGTGCTGCGCTGGCTGCGCGACCGCAAGCCGGTGATGCTCGGCGCCGACATGGACTACGGGCTGCGCAATTCGACGTTCGTCCCGTTCTTCGGCGTGCCCGCCTGCACGCTGACGGCGGTCGGCCGGCTCGCGAAGACGGGCCGTGCGCAGGTCGTGCCGTTCATCGGCGAGGTGCTGCCGAACTACAAGGGCTACCGTCTGAAGGTATTCAAGCCGTGGGATCAGTACCCGACCGGCGACGACGATCTCGACGCGCGACGGATGAACGAATTCCTCGAGGAACAGATCCCGCTGATGCCCGAGCAATATTATTGGGTCCACAAGCGCTTCAAGACGCGCCCGAACGGCGAGCCGAGCCTGTACTGACCCTCTCAACCCGCGGGCGCGCCTTCATGTGCGCGCCTGCACTCCTCTCTACACCTTCTGCACGCTTTGTGCGCGCGCCCGCCACAAATCGAACCCGACCTGCTGCGCGAGCCATAGGTCGGCACGCCCGCCGTTGTCCTCCCCGAGCCACGCTTCGAGACGCAGCGCCATTTCCGACGAGATGCCGGCATGGCCGTGCAGGATCCGCGACAGCGCGGCACTCGATACGCCAAGCCGAGCGGCGGCCTCGGTGACGGTAAGGCCGAACGCCGGCAGCAAGTCATCCCGCAGGGCTTCACCAGGATGAGGTGGATTGAAGATGTGAGTCATGGCTTTCCTGATCAGGTCGTGGAGCCGTTTTCGTGTGACCAAACTATGTGATTCGTTCGGTTGCCCGGTCAATTTGACTCGTACGAAAGCGCTCGCTCAATTCACTCCATGCCTTCGCCATCCTCGCCATCCCTCTCATGCCCCCGCCCGCGCAGGACGCCCCTGTCGGCTGCATGTATCATTTGCGGTTGAGATCAGCACGACGAACGAGGCCGCCCGGCATGGCGCGGCGTCGCGCGCGCCGCGCTGACCGCCTTGTTCGCCATGGAAATCCGGACCCAGTGAAACTCTCGTTCACCAAGATGCACGGCGCGGGCAACGACTTCGTCGTGCTCGACGGCTATTCGCGCGCGTTGCCGCCGCTCACCGAAGCGCAGGTGCGTGCGCTCGCCAATCGTCACTTCGGCATCGGCGCCGACCAGCTGCTGCTCGTCGAAAAACCGACCGTCGACGGCGTGGATTTCAAGTACCGGATCTTCAATTGCGACGGCGGCGAGGTCGAGCACTGCGGCAACGGCGCACGCTGCTTCGTGAAATTCGTCAGCGACCGCGGCCTGACCGACAAGCGCAGCGTGCGCGTGCAGGTGATGAAGGGCCTGATCACGCTGACGATGCAGGACAACGGCGAAGTCGTCGTCGACATGGGTGCGCCCGTGTTCACGCCGGCACAAGTGCCGTTCGATGCAGCAGGCCTCGACGGCCGCACCGAGGGCCACGACACGCTGTGGCCGCTCGACGTCGGCGGCGCGACGCGCTGGATCTCGACGGTGACGATGGGCAACCCGCACGCGGTGCAGGTCGTCGACGACACCGAGGCGTATCCGGTGCTCGAAGAAGGCCCGCTGATCGAGCACCACGCGCGCTTCCCGGAGCGCGTGAACGCCGGCTTCATGCAGGTCGTGTCGCGCAGCGAAGTGAAGCTGCGCGTGTACGAACGCGCGGCGGGCGAGACGCTTGCGTGCGGCACCGGCGCGTGCGCGGCGGTCGCGGCCGGCATCCGGCGCGGCCTGCTCGATTCGCCCGTGACCGTGCACACGCACGGCGGCACGCTGACGATCAGCTGGGACGGCGCGCGCGACGAAGCCGCCGCGCTGATGATGGCCGGCCCCGCCACGACCGTGTTCGAAGGCGAGATCGACCTGCCCGCCTGACCCCGCAACGTCCTTGATAACTGAACGCTCCAGCCACATGAACGATCGCGAAGTCGCCGACTACCTGCTCGCCAATCCCGAATTCTTCGCGCAGCACGCCGAACTGCTCGCGACGATCCGCCTCGCGAACCCGCACGGCAAGGCCGCGATCTCGCTGCAGGAGCGGCAAATGGAGATGCTGCGCGACAAGAACAAGCATCTCGAGCGCCGGCTCGCCGAACTCGTGCGCTACGGCCACGAGAACGACAGCCTGTCCGCGAAGTTCAGCCGCTGGACCGCACGCGTGATCGCGGAACGCGATCCGTACGCGCTGCCGCGCACGATCGCCGACGGCATCGCCGAAGTATTCGACGTGCCGCAGACGGCGCTGCGCGTGTGGGACGTCGCCGACACCTACTCGCAAGCCGATTTCGCGCGCCAGGTCGGCGAGGAAGTGCGCCTGTTCACGAATGGGCTGTCGACGCCGTACTGCGGCGCGAACACGGGCTTCGAAGCCGCGCAGTGGCTGGCGCCCGCGGTCGCCGCCTCGGCCGCGAATGCGGCGGAAGGCACGGAAGCCGCGCCGCCGGCCGGCGACGGTTCGGCCGCATCGGTCGCGCTGCTCGCGCTGCGTGCGCCGCTCGCCGGCACCGATGCGCCCGCGTTCGGCCTGCTCGTCCTGGGCTCGCCCGACCCGCGCCGCTTCCACGACGGGATGGCCACCGATTTCCTCGCGCAGATCGCGACGCTCGCAAGCGCCGCGCTCACGCGCCTGCTGCCGCACTGAACCTCCCGCACGCGATGACAGACGATCCGATCGCCGCCTACCTGTCGAACCTGAAGCACGTCAGGCAGCTGTCGGAACACACGCTGCGCGGATACACGCACGAACTCGACGAGCTGAAGAAGCTCGCGAACGGTCGGCCGCTCGAAGCGCTGACGGCCGCCGACATGCGCGGCGCGGTCGCGCGCGCACACGCGGGCGGGCTGTCCGCGCGGTCGATCTCGCACCGGCTGTCCGCATGGCGCGCGTTCTACCGCTGGCTCGCGCAGCGCATCGAGATGCCCGCGAACCCGGTTGCCGCGGTGCGTGCGCCGAAACGTGCGAAAACCTTGCCGAAGGCGTTGTCGGTCGACGATGCGTCCGCATTGATGGACGCGCCGCTCGCCAACACGACCGAAGGCATCCGCGATCACGCGATCCTCGAGCTGTTCTATTCGTCGGGGCTGCGCCTCGCGGAGCTGATCGGGCTTGACGTGATGTACACGCAGGCCGATGGCTACCGCTCGACCGGCTGGCTCGACCTCGCCGAAGCCGAAGTCACCGTGCGCGGCAAGGGCAACAAGGAACGCAAGGTGCCGGTCGGCCGCAAGGCGATCGATGCGCTGAACGCCTGGCTCGCGGTGCGCGGCGAATTCGTGAAGCACGATCCGCATCCGCTGTTCGTGTCCGTGCGCGGCAACCGGATGTCGCCGGGCGTCGTGCGCGAGCGCGTGAAGCGCGCGGCGCTCACCGCGGGCATCCCCGCCAACGTCCATCCGCACGTGCTGCGCCACTCGTTCGCGACGCACGTGCTGCAGTCGAGCGGCGACCTGCGCGCAGTGCAGGAATTGCTCGGCCACGCAAGCGTCTCCGCGACGCAGGTCTATACGTCGCTCGACTTCCAGCATCTCGCGAAGATTTACGACAGCGCGCATCCGCGCGCGAAGAAGCGCGACTGACGCGCTTCCCGTGTTACCCGCCGCGCGCGGCGACCGGCCACGGTCGGCGTCGCGCACGGCCCATTTCGATCTCATCATGCAAACCGTCACCCTCAAGCCGTCCAAGGAAAAATCGCTGCTGCGTCGCCATCCGTGGATCTACGCCAATGCGATCGACCGCGTCGACGGCAAGCCCGCGCCCGGCGCGACCGTGATCGTGCGCACGCACGACGGCCGCTTCCTCGCGCGCGGCGCGTACAGCCCGCAATCGCAGATCCGCGTGCGCGTGTGGAGCTTCGACGAGAACGAGCCGATCGACCACGCGTTCTTCAAGCGCCGCGTGCAGCGCGCGGTCGCGCACCGCACGACGATGGTGTCGGGCACGGGCGCGGTGCGGCTCGTGTTCGGCGAAGCCGACGGGCTGCCGGGGCTGATCGTCGACTACTACGTCGCGGATACCGCCGAAGCCGGTGCGGCGCCACGCGGCCAGCTCGTCTGCCAGTTCATGGCCGCGGGCGTCGAGGCGTGGAAGGACGCGATCGTGAAGGCGCTCGTCGGCGCGACGGACTGCCCGAACGTCTACGAGCGCTCGGACGTGTCGATCCGCGACAAGGAAGGGCTCGAACAAACCACCGGCGTGCTGGCCGGCGATGCGCCGCCCGCGACCCTGATCTCGAACGAAAACGGCGTGCGCTATCACGTCGACGTGCCGAACGGCCACAAGACCGGCTTCTACGTCGACCAGCGCGACAACCGCGCACTGGTTGCGCAGTACGCGGCCGATCGCGACGTGCTGAACTGTTTCTGCTACACCGGCGGCTTCTCGCTCGCGGCGCTCAAGGGCGGCGCGAAGCGCGTCGTGTCGATCGACTCGTCGGGCGATGCGCTCGCGCTCGCGCAGCAGAACGTCGTCGCCAACGGCTTCGACGCCGAACGCGCGACCTGGCTCGACGCCGACGCATTCAAGACGCTGCGCCGCCTCGTCGACGAAGGCGAGCGTTTCGACCTGATCGTGCTCGATCCGCCGAAGTTCGCGCCGACCCGCGACAGCGTCGATCGCGCGGCGCGTGCGTACAAGGACATCAACCTGAGCGGCTTCAAGCTGCTGCGTCCGGGCGGCCTGCTGTTCACGTACTCGTGCTCGGGCGCGATCGACATGGACCTGTTCCAGAAGATCGTCGCGGGCGCGGCCGCGGACGCGAAGGTCGACGCGCGCATCCTGAAGCGCCTCGGCGCGGGGGTCGATCACCCGCTGCTCGCCGCCTTCCCGGAAGGCGAATATCTGAAGGGCCTGCTGTTGCAAATCGTCTGATCGCCCCGATCTACGCGCGTAACCGGCCGCCGGCCGCTGCCTGGCACCCGGCGGATCCGCGCTCCCGCCTGTCGTTCGGACGACGGGCGAGGGCTTGACAGGTATGTTTCAATGGATGGTTGTGCGCCCCGGCTGGCAAAGCCCCGGGCGCGACGCACATCCTGGTTTTGACCCCGATTCACGAACCACAGGCGATTGACATGGCCACTCCCGTCACCATCCTTACCGGCTTCCTCGGCAGCGGCAAGACGACGCTGCTCAAGCGCATCCTGAACGAACAGCACGGCATGAAGATCGCCGTGATCGAGAACGAGTTCGGCGAAGAGAACATCGACAACGAAATCCTCATCCAGGATTCGAACGAGCAGATCATCCAGATGAGCAACGGCTGCATCTGCTGCACGATCCGCGGCGACCTCGCGCGCACGCTCGGCGATCTCGCCGCGAAGAAGCGCGAAGGCAAGCTCGACTTCGACCGCATCGTGATCGAAACGACCGGCCTCGCGAACCCGGGCCCGGTCGCGCAGACCTTCTTCATCGACAGCGAAATCGCCGACGATTTCCTGCTCGACGCGGTCATCACGCTGGTCGACGCGAAGCACGCGAACGCGCAGCTCGACGAGCACGAAGTCGTGCAGCGCCAGGTCGGCTTCGCCGATCGCCTGTTCATCACGAAGTCGGACCTGGTCGACGACCAGACGGTGGCCGGCCTGAAGCACCGCCTGATGCACATGAACCCGAAGGCCGCGATCAAGGTCGTGAACTTCGGCGAAGCGGACATCAAGGAAATCTTCGACCTGCGCGGCTTCAACCTGAACGCGAAGCTCGAGATCGACCCCGACTTCCTCGCCGAAGACGATCACGCGCACCACCACCACGATCACGACCATGATCACGATCACGCCAATTGCGACCACGATCACGGTCAATGCGCGCACGATCACGACCATGGCCACCACCATCATCACCACGCGCACCACGACGACAAGATCAAGTCGTTCGTGTACCGCAACGACCGCCCGTTCGACCCGAACAAGCTGGAAGACTTCCTCGGCGGCATCCTGCAGATCTACGGCGAGCGGATGCTGCGCTACAAGGGCGTGCTGTACATGAAGGGCGTCGACCGCAAGGTCGTGTTCCAGGGCGTGCACCAGATGATGGGCAGCGACCTCGCCTCGAAGTGGCTGCCGGTCGAGAAGAAGACGAACAAGATGGTGTTCATCGGCGTCGATCTGCCGCAGGACCTGATCACCGACGGCCTCGACGCCTGCCTCGCCTGACGCGCGCGGGCAACCGCCGCACACGCCGCCGCGCGGCCGCCTCGCAGGCGGCTA
>NZ_JAAGPB010000168.1:0-16447 GCF_017104585.1 Burkholderia sp. Ac-20392 | reverse complement strand
CCCGCGGCCGTCACGACGTTGCTCGATGCCGCGGTCGTCTGGCCGACCGAATTGGCCTGCGTGCCGCCGGAGCCGCTGCCCGTGCCGCCGGTCGTGGCCGTCGTGTCGCCCGAACCCGATCCTGCGCCGGTGCCCTGGCTCAGCGAGCCGGAGCCGCCGCACGCGGACAGCGATACCAGCGCTGCGACGCCAGCGGCGATCATGATCATTCGGAGTCCTGCCTGATGGGTGGTCGGCGTATCCATGTCGTCCTCGTATTCATTGGAGAGTAGGGTCAGGCGGCCTTCGCGTGCGTCAATGTGTCGCTGCGATCGGAAAGCGGCTGGAGCATCGTTGGTTGTCTCCCTGATTGACCTGTCGCCGTGTCGCGTTTTCGCCCGTACCGGAATCCGGAACACCTGTCGGGCGAGCGGTTTGCATTCTTTCGCATTGCTTGCCGATCGCGCCGGAAAACACCGGATTCCTGGCGATCAGAGTAGGTCCGCCGGCGTGGGACGTCTTTTAATCAACGTTAAATTGAAGTAAGCGTCCGATTCACTGCCGAAATCGGGGTAATCACCGTCGACGCGGCGCGAATCGCGTGCGTCGGTGCCGGTGGCGCGGGTGTCGCGCGGTGGCAGAAGGGGAGGAGGTGCGAAGGGAGCAGGGCGGCGCCGGCCTCACCCGCCGTGGTGGCGGGCAGGCGCGGGCGCTGCGCGAGGGCGATGAAACCTGAAACTCAGGCTTCCGGGTACCACGCGTCGGTGAATTCGCTGACCTTGACGTCGGTCAGTTCCGGCCGTGCGGCCAGCCAGCCGCGCACGAGTTCGCGATCGGCGTCGGTCGTCGTGCCGCGGGGCGCGCCGGAAATCACGTAAGCGCCGATGCCTTCGTCCGCCGATGCGACGGTCAGCAGCCCGTTCGCTTCGACGAAGTCGATGAACGCGTCGATCAGTTCGCCGCGCTCGAGGTCGGTCATTTCATTGCGGTAATGCGCGGTGGCGTTGAACGCGAGTTCCTGGAATTCGCCGATGTGGAGTTTCTTGCGCTGGCGGCGGTTGTGGCCTTGGCTCATGGTGTGTGGTGAATGCGAAAAGGGTAGGGTGAAAGGGCGGCGGCGGGTGCCGGCGCGACATGCGCGGGCGGCCCGGGCGCCGCATCGAAGCGCCGCGCGGCGGGCGATGCCGGCGGCGGATGGACCGAACGTTACATCAGCACGATATCGTACTGCTCCTGGCTCAGGTTCGATTCGACCTGCAGCGACACCGGCTTGCCGATGAAGTCGATCAGCATCGCGAGATGCTGCGATTCCTCGTCGAGGAACAGGTCGATCACCTGTTGCGCGGCGATCACGCGGAATTCGCGCGGGTTGAACTGCCGCGACTCGCGCAGGATTTCGCGCAGGATGTCGTAGCACACGGTGCGCGACGTCTTCACCTGGCCCTTGCCCTGGCAGGTCGGGCACGGCTCGCACAGCACGTGCGCGAGCGATTCGCGCGTGCGCTTGCGCGTCATCTCGACGAGCCCGAGCTGCGAGAAGCCGTTGACCGTCACGCGCGTGCGGTCGCGCGACAGCGCCTTCTTCAGCTCGGACAGCACCGCGTCGCGATGCTCGGCGTTCTCCATGTCGATGAAGTCGATGATGATGATCCCGCCGAGGTTGCGCAGCCGCAGCTGCCGCGCGATCGTATGCGCGGCCTCGAGGTTGGTCTTGAAGATCGTGTCGTCGAAGTTGCGTGCGCCGACGTAGCCGCCGGTGTTCACGTCGATCGTCGTCATCGCTTCGGTCTGGTCGATCATCAGGTAACCGCCCGACTTCAGGTCGACGCGGCGCGACAGCGCGCGCTGGATCTCCGTCTCGATGTTGTACAGGTCGAACAGCGGCCGCTCGCCCGTGTAGTGGTGCAGCTTCGGGCTCACGGCCGGCGTGAACTCGCCCGCGAATTCCGAGAGGCGCTGGTACGTCTCGCGCGAATCGACCTGGATGCGCGTCGTGTCGTCGTTCGCGAAATCGCGCAGCACGCGCTGCGCGAGATCGAGATCCTGGTAAAGCAGGCTCGTCGCCGGCAGCCGCTGCGCCTGAGCGACGATCGTCGCCCACGTCTTGCGCAGGTACGTGACGTCGCCGGCGAGTTCGTCGGAGGTCGCATCCTCGGCGATGGTCCGCACGATGTAGCCGCCTTTCTCGTCCGCCGGGATCACGGCCGTCAGGCGCGCGCGCACGGCCTCGCGTTCGGCCTCGCTCTCGATCTTCTGCGAGATGCCGATATGCGGCTCCTGCGGCAGGTAGACGAGCGTGCGGCCCGCGATGCTGACCTGCGTCGACAAACGCGCGCCCTTCGTGCCGATCGGGTCCTTGATCACCTGGACCATCAGCGTCTGACCTTCGAACACGATCTTCTCGATCGGCTGATGCGGCGCGCCCGATTGCGGCTCGCCTGCGAGGCGCGGATGCCAGATGTCGGCGACGTGCAGGAACGCCGCGCGTTCGAGGCCGATGTCGATGAATGCCGACTGCATGCCGGGCAGCACGCGCACGACCTTGCCGAGATAGATGTTGCCGACCCGCCCGCGCGACAGCGTGCGCTCGACGTGAAGCTCCTGCACCGCGCCTTGCTGGACGAGTGCGACCCGCGTTTCCTGCGGCGTGAGGTTAATCAGGATTTCTTCGTTCATGGTGGGTTCAGAAGGCGACGCGCGCGGCGCGTAGCAGCGCGGCAGTCTCAAAAAGGGGCAGACCCATGATACCTGAATGGGAACCGTCGATTCGCTCGATGAATTCGGCCGCGCGCCCCTGGATCGCGTACGCGCCGGCCTTGCCGAACGGTTCGCCCGATTCGACGTAGCGTGCATACGCGTCGCGCGACGCGGGCGCGAAGCGCACCGACGAGCGCGACAGCGCCGGTGGCAGCAGTTCCCCGTCGGCGTCGATCACGGCGACGGCGGTCAGCACCGCGTGCTCGCGGCCTGCGAGGCGCGTCAGCATCGCGAGCGCGTCGTCGGCGTCGGACGGCTTGCCGAGGATCGCGCCGTCGATCGTGACGGTCGTATCGGCGACCAGCACCGGCGAGGCCGGCTTGCCGCTCGCGACGAGGCGCGAGCGCGCAGCCTCCGCCTTCGCGATGGTCACGCGCCGCACGTAGGCATCGGCGGCTTCGCCGGGCAGCTCGGCCTCAAGCGCCTCGGCATCCTCGTCGGGGCGTGGCAGCAGCAGCTCGAAGCGTACGCCGATCTGCTGCAGCAGCTCCTGGCGGCGCGGGCTTTGCGAAGCGAGGTAAAGGGTCGGGAAAAGCGCGGGGGGCGTGCTGGACGGCATGGTGTCGTTATCTCGGTGTGCGCGCGTGGCGCGCGTCTCGAGGACGACACGTCATGCGCGATGGTAGGGGTGATTCTGCGTGATGCTCCACGCCCGGTAAAGCTGTTCGGCGAGCAGCACGCGCACCATCCCGTGCGGCAGCGTCATGCTCGAGATGCGCAGCAGCGTGTCGGCACGCGCTTTCAGTTCCGGATCGAGCCCGTCGGCACCGCCGATCACGAACGCGACGTCGCGGCCGTCCTGCTGCCAGCCGGGCAGCGCCTGCGCGAGCTGCATCGTGGTCCAGTCGCGGCCGCGCTCGTCGAGCGCGACGAGGCGCGCGCCCTTCGGCAACGCGGCCTCGATCTTCTGCCGCTCGGCTGCCATCACGCTTTCGGCGCTACGGCCGCCCGAACGCAGTTCGGGCTTGATCTCGCGCAACTCGATGCGCAGCTCGGGCGGCATCCGCTTCGTGTATTCGTCGAAGCCGGATGCGATCCAGCCGGGCATCTTGTGACCGACCGCAAGGATGAAAAGCTTCATCGGGAGACGCGTAACGACTCGAAGCTCAACGACGGCGGGCGGCCGTCTTGCGCGCCGGGCGTGCGGGCGCGGCTTCCTCTTCTTCGTCGTCGCCTTCGCCTTCGCTGGCCTGGGCGAAGCCGTTCCCCTTGCCGCCGCCGAGCTTCATCCGCACGGGCTTGTCGCCCCAGATTTCCTCGAGGTTGTAGTACTGGCGCAGGGCCGGTTGCAGGATGTGCACGACCGCGTCGCCGCAGTCGACGAGCACCCATTCGCCAGTGTCTTCGCCTTCGGAGCTGACGATGTCGCCGCCGGCTTCCTTGACCTTGTCACGCACGTTCGACGCGAGCGCCTTGGTCTGGCGGTTGGAGGTGCCCGAAGCGACGACCACGCGGTCGAACAGTTCGGTCAGGTGGCTGGTGTTGAACACCTTGATGTCTTGCGCCTTGACGTCTTCGAGGGCGTCGACGATCACGCGCTGCAGTTTGCGAATATCCATGGATTCAGGAATGGTAGAGGCGATGTTGAAGAATATAGGCCCATACGGCGGCCGGCACATGCTCGGCCGATGCGTCGGGCATTTGCGCATGGCGCGCGATGCATTCGCGCAGGTGGGCGCGGATGTCGGTCGCGGCAATGTCGAACGAAAGGGTCGTATCGATCAGCAGGTGGCCTGCCGACGTGGCCTTCAGCACGTCGGCGCCGGCCTGCCGCGCGGCGATTTCCTGCGCGACGTCCGGTGGCGCCGCGCCGAGGTCGAAACCCGGGCGCGTCGACACGCAGATGTGCGCGTAGTCGAACAGCTTGCGCCAGTCGCGCCACGTGTCGAGGCGCACGAGCTGGTCGGCGCCGATCAGCAGCGACAGCGACGCGTCAGGGCCGATCCGCTCGCGCCAGCGCGCAAGCGTCTCGACCGTGTAAGTCGGGCCGACGTGCTCGATCTCGTCGGTGGCGACGGTCACGGTCACGCCCGGCACGGACAGCGAGCCGGCGGCCGCGCGCGTCATCGCGAGCCGATGCTCGGCGGCCGACACGTCACGCTTCTGGTACGGCTGCCCGGCGGGCAGCAGCACGAGTTCGGTCAGGCCGAGCAGCTCCGCGAACCGGCGCGCGAGCGCGAGATGGCCGTCGTGGATCGGGTCGAAAGTGCCGCCCAGCAAGCCGATACGACGCGGCAGCGGGGTGGGGCGGGCGGTGGTGTCCAGAAACGCGTCCTTTTCTTGATGCAGGGGTCAGATCCAGTCGCGCGGCACGATGAAGTCGCTGTACAGGCGCGCTTCCGGCGAACCCGGTTCGGGTTGCCAGTTGTAGCGCCAGTTCGCGACCGGCGGCATCGACATCAGGATCGACTCGGTCCGGCCGCCGCTTTGCAGGCCGAACAGCGTGCCGCGGTCGAACACGAGGTTGAATTCGACGTAGCGGCCGCGGCGGTACGCCTGGAAGTCGCGCTCGCGCTCGCCGTACGGCAGCTCGGCGCGCCGCTCGACGATCGGCAGGTAGGCCTGCAGGAACGCGTCGCCGACGCTTTGCATCATGTCAAACGAGCGTTCGAAACCGGGCTCCGAGAAATCGTCGAAGAAGATCCCGCCGATGCCGCGCATCTCGTTGCGGTGCTTCAGGAAGAAATACTCGTCGCACCATTTCTTGAAACGCGGGTAGAGCTCGACGCCGAACGGGTCGAGCGCATCCTTGCAGGTCTGGTGGAAATGCCGTGCGTCGTCCTCGAAACCGTAAACCGGTGTCAGGTCCATGCCGCCGCCGAACCAGAACACGGGCTCCTCGCCCGGTTTCGTCGCGATCAGCATCCGCACGTTCATGTGTACGGTCGGGCAGTACGGGTTGCGCGGGTGCAGCACCAGCGACACGCCGAGCGCCTCGAAGCCGCGGCCCGCGAGCTGCGGGCGTGCCGCGCTCGCCGACGGCGGCAGCGCATCGCCCGCGACGTCGGAAAAGCCGATCCCCGCGCGTTCGAACACGCGGCCGCCTTCGAGAATCCGCGTGCAGCCGCCGCCGCGCAGGCGTTCGGCCGGCCCGCGCTGCCATGCGTCGGTCGCGAGCGGCGTGCCGTCGAGCGCGCCGAGCGCGTCGGCGATGCGTGTCTGCAGGTCCTGGAGGTACGTGCGCACGCGCGCTACGTCGTAGGTCGAATCGGTCATGTCTGGACTGGGTGCCCTCGCCCGAAGCGGGGGCCGTAAAAAAGGCATCTGCCGGGCATTCTATCGAACCCCGGCAGAGGAGCCGCCGCCGCTTATAGGCGGGGCGGCAATTGCAACGTCACGCGCTCTTGCGGTTGAGTGCGCGGAAGCCGATGTCGCGGCGGTACTGCATGCCTTCGAAATTGATCTGGTTGATCGTCTCGTACGCATGCTGCTGCGCTTCGCGCACCGAATCGGCGAGGCCGACCACGCACAGCACGCGGCCGCCGGACGTCGTCAGCTTGTCGCCGTCGAGCGTCGTGCCGGCATGGAACGTGACGGCCTGTTCGGTCTCGGCCGGGATCCCGTTGATGCGGTCACCCTTGCGCGGCGCGTCCGGATAACCGTGCGCGGCCAGCACGACGCCCAGCGCGGTGCGGCGATCCCAGTCGAGCTCGACCGTATCGAGCGTGCCCGCGATCGCCTGCTCGACGACCTTCGAGAAGTCGCTCTTCAGGCGCGCCATGATCGGCTGCGTTTCCGGGTCGCCCATCCGGCAGTTGAACTCGAGCGTGCGCGGATTGCCTTCCTTGTCGATCATCAGGCCCGCATACAGGAAGCCCGTGAAGCGGATGCCGTCCTTCTCCATCCCGCGCACGGTCGGCATGATGATCTCGCGCATCACGCGTGCGTGCATCTGCGGCGTGACGATCGGCGCGGGCGAATACGCGCCCATGCCGCCGGTGTTCGGGCCGCGATCCTCGTCGAGCAGGCGCTTGTGGTCCTGGCTGGAAGCCAGCGCCAGCGCGTGCTTGCCGTCGACCATCACGATGAAGCTCGCTTCCTCGCCATCGAGGAATTCCTCGATCACGACGCGCGCGCCGGCGTCGCCGAGCTTGTTGCCCGACAGCATCATGTCGACGGCTTCGTGTGCTTCTTGCAGCGTCATCGCGACGACGACACCCTTGCCGGCCGCGAGGCCGTCGGCCTTCACGACGATCGGCGCACCCTTCGCGTCGATGTACGCGTGCGCGGCGGCCACGTCGGAGAACGTTTCGTACTCGGCGGTCGGGATGCCGTGGCGCTTCATGAACGCCTTCGCGAAATCCTTCGAGCTCTCGAGCTGCGCGGCTTCGCGGGTCGGGCCGAAGACCTTCAGGCCGCGTGCGCGGAACAGGTTGACGATACCGGCCGCGAGCGGCGCTTCCGGCCCGACGAGCGTGAACGCGACGCCTTCGCGTTCCGCGAAATCGGCGAGTTCGTCGAGCGCCGTGATGTCGACGTTCTTCAGACGCTCGTCCTGCGCCGTGCCGCCATTGCCGGGCGCGACGTAGACCATCTGGACGCGCGGCGACTGCGCGAGCTTCCACGCCAGCGCATGTTCGCGGCCGCCGGAACCGACGACGAGTAGTTTCATGGGATTCCCCGCAGACTAGAAAACAGGGCGGCCGGCACGCTCAGGCGCGCCGGCCGCGGATTCGGTCGGGCCGCCGCCGCGACAGGAGCACGGCGGCCGGCACATCATTCCTCGACGATGACGGCGTTCGTATACACGTCCTGCACGTCGTCGAGGTTCTCGAGCGCGTCCAGGAGCTTCTGCATCTTCGCCGCGTCGTCGCCGGTGAATTCGACTTCGTTCTGCGGCTTCATCGTCACTTCGGCGAGTTCGGCCTTGAAGCCGCCGGCTTCGAGCGCGTCCTTCACCGCCGAGAATGCCTGCCAGTCGCACAGCACTTCGATCGAACCGTCTTCGTTCGTGTTCACGTCGTTCGCGCCGGCTTCGAGCGCGGCTTCCATCAGCGCGTCTTCCGACGTGCCCGGTGCGAACAGGAACTGGCCGACGTGATCGAACATGAACGCGACCGAGCCGTCGGTGCCCATGTTGCCGCCGAACTTCGAGAATGCATGGCGGACTTCCGCGACCGTGCGGGTGCGGTTGTCGGTCAGCGTGTCGACGATGATCGCCGCGCCGCTGATGCCGTAGCCTTCGTAACGGATTTCCTCGTAGTTCGCGCCATCCGCGCCGCCCACGCCGCGATCGATCGCGCGTTTGACGTTGTCCTTCGGCATGTTCGCGTCGGCCGCCTTGTCGACCGCGAGACGCAGGCGCGGATTCGAGTTGACGTCGCCGCCGCCGAGGCGCGCCGCGACCTGGATTTCCTTGATCAGGCGAGTCCAGATCTTGCCGCGCTTCGCGTCGGCCGCTGCCTTCTTATGCTTGATGTTGGCCCATTTCGAATGACCAGCCATACCTTTCTCCGTGCCCGGGCGCGCTGCGCGGGCGATTGTTTCAATGTGTCGTTGAATCGGCGGCCGTTTCGGCGGGCATGAAGCCGCGGGGCCGCGCGTGTCGAGTGGATCGAGATTTTATCACGCGGCGACCGCCGGATCGGGGCCGCCGCGCATGGCCGAACGGCCAGGCAGGCCGCCGCGAGCCGGGCCGCGCGCCGCGCGGCCGTCCTGGTGCTCAGTTCTTGGTGCCGAACAGGCGGTCGCCCGCGTCGCCGAGGCCCGGCACGATGTACGCGTGTTCGTTCAGGTGCGAATCGAGCGACGCGACGAACAGCTTCACGTCCGGGTGCGCGTCCTGGAACACCTGCACGCCTTCCGGCGCGGCGACCAGCGCGACGAACATGATGTTCGCGGCCGGCACGTTGCGGCGCTTCAGCACGTCGACCGCGTGCACGGCCGAGTAGCCGGTCGCGACCATCGGGTCGCACAGGATGAAGATGCGGTCTTCCAGGTCCGGCAGGCGCACCAGGTATTCGACCGGGCGGTGGTCGTCGGCGCGGTACACGCCGATGTGGCCGACGCGCGCGGACGGAACCAGGTCGAGCAGGCCGTCCGACATCCCGATGCCTGCGCGCAGTACCGGCACGATCGCCAGTTTCTTGCCCGCGATCACCGGCGCGTCGACCTCGACGAGCGGGGTTTCGACCCGCTTGGTCGTGATCGGCAGGTTGCGGGTGATCTCGTAGCCCATCAGCAGCGTGATTTCGCGCAGCAGCTCGCGGAACGTGCGCGTGGACGTGTCCTTGTCGCGCATGTGCGTGAGCTTGTGCTGGATCAGCGGGTGATCGGTGATGAAGAGATTCGGGAAACGGCTGTCCTGTTTCATGACGGGGGCGCCTTGGCGGCAAAAGAGGATCGGGGGCGGGGGCGGGCGCAAGCCGGCCGCGCGCTTATGTCCGCAATTTTACCAAGGCGCGCCGCATGATCCGGATAATATCGACGTCTCACGACAATCCGCGCGCCCGCGCCCGCCCGATTGCCCGCCTGACCCGCCCGGGGTCCATGCGCCGGCGCGACGGGGCCGAGCCGGCGCGTGTCGCCACCAAGGAATCGACGATGGATCTCGGCATCGAAGGAAAGACCGCGCTCGTGTGCGCGGCCAGCAAGGGGCTCGGTCGCGGCTGCGCGGAAGCGCTGGCCGCCGAGGGCGTGAACCTCGTGATCGTCGCGCGTACGCGCGACACGCTGGAGGAAACCGCGGAGGAGATCCGCGCCGGCGCGAACGTGTCGGTGACCGCGGTCGCCTGCGACATCACGACGCCGGACGGGCGCGCGGCCGCGCTCGCCGCATGCCCGCAGCCGGACATTCTCGTGACGAATGCCGGCGGCCCGCCGCCCGGCGATTTCCGCGACTTCTCGCACGACGACTGGATCCGTGCGCTCGAATCGAACATGCTGACGCCGATCGAGCTGATCCGCGCGACCCTCGACGGGATGATCGCGCGCGGCTTCGGCCGGATCGTCAACATCACGAGCTCGGCCGTGAAGGCGCCGATCGACGTGCTCGCGCTGTCGAACGGCGCGCGCTCGGGGCTGACCGGCTTCGTCGCGGGGCTGTCGCGCAAGGTCGCGGGGCAGGGCGTGACGATCAACAACCTGCTGCCCGGCCTGTTCGACACCGACCGGATCGCGACCACGCTTGCCGCGTCGGCGAAGGCGCAGGGCGTGAGCGTCGACGAGATGCGCGCGCGGCGCACGAAGGACATCCCGGCCGGCCGTCTCGGCACCCGTGCGGAATTCGGCGCGGCGTGCGCGTTCCTGTGCAGCGTGCATGCCGGCTACATCACCGGGCAGAACTGGCTGCTCGACGGCGGCTCGTATCCGGGCACGTTCTGACGCGCGCACCGCCTTTCACGACAACAACCTGAAACGAAGGATCTGGAGATGAGCAAACCCCGCATCGCATTGATTGCGCACGACGCGAAGAAGGACGAGATCGTCGCGCTCGCGGGCGAATTCCGCGCGACGCTCGCGCAATGCCGGCTGGTGGCGACCGGCACGACGGGCGGCCGCATCGCGGACGCGCACGGGCTCGAGGTCGAGCGCAAGCTGTCGGGGCCGCTCGGCGGCGATCTGCAGATCGGTGCGGAACTGGCCGACGGCCGCATCGACATCGTCGTGTTCCTGCGCGACCCGATGACCGCACAGCCGCACGACCCCGACATCACCGCGCTCGTGCGCGCGTGCGACGTGCACGATGTGCCGGTCGCGACCAACGTCGCCACCGCTCGGATGCTGCTCGACGATCTGGCGCGCAACATGCAGGACGTTTGCTAGGCGCTGTCCGCGCCTGATTGCCCCTGCTGGCGGCAGGGCCATGCACGGTTGGCCGCGGCGCGCGAGAATCGTGCGTCGCGACGCGCGCCTGCCGGCCGGTTCCCTGATGAATCGGCCGGCTCCGCGTATCGGCGACCCGGATTTTTCCCTGACCGAATCAGAAACGAGGAGCGAAACGATGCCGAAAGCAATCCGATACGACCAGCCGGGCGGCCCGGACGTGATGAAGTGGGTCGATGTCGAGGTCGGCGAACCGAAGGCGGGTGAAGTCCGTATCCGGCAGCACGCGGTCGGCCTCAACTACATCGACGTCTATTTCCGCACCGGCCTTTACCCGCAAGCGCTGCCCGGTGGGCTCGGGATGGAGGCGGCGGGCGAGGTGACGGCCGTCGGCGAAGGCGTGACCACGCTCAAGGCGGGCGACCGCGTCGCGTACGTCGGGCAGCCGCCGGGCGCGTACGCGCAGGAACGCGTGATGCCGGCCGAGCGGCTCGTGAAACTGCCGGACGGCATCAGCTACGACGACGCGGCGTCGGTGATGCTGCAGGGCCTGACCGCGCACTACCTGCTGCGCCGCACGTATCCGGTGAAGGCCGGCGACACGATCCTGATCCACGCGGCGGCCGGCGGCGTCGGCCTGCTCGTGTGCCAGTGGGCGAAGGCGCTCGGCGCGACCGTGATCGGCACGGTCGGCTCCGACGAGAAAGCCGCGCTTGCGAAGGCGCACGGCTGCGACCATCCGATCGTCTACACGCGCGAGAACTTCACGCAGCGCGTGAAGGAAATCACGAACGGCGCGGGCGTACCGGTCGTCTACGACTCGATCGGCAAGGACACCTACATCGGCTCGCTCGACAGCCTCGCGCCGCTCGGGCTGTTCGTCAGCTTCGGCAATGCGTCGGGCCCGCTGCCGCTGATCGACTCGAAGGAATTCTCGTCGCGCGGCTCGCTGTTCTTTACGCGCCCCACGCTGTTCTCGTACATCGCGAAGCGCGCCGATCTCGAATCCGCTGCCGCCGAGCTGTTCGACGTGCTGCTGTCGGGCAAGGTGAAGACGAGCATCAACCAGCGCTATCCGCTCGCGGAAGTCGGCCGCGCGCATGAAGATCTCGAAGCGCGCAAGACCACCGGCTCGACGATCCTCGTTCCCTGACCTGCCTCCTCGTGCCGGCGCCATGCCGGCACGCGCTTGTCCGGGCGGCGCCACGGCGCCGTCCGTCCCGCCTTCCGGTTCCTGTCGTCCTCCCCCGAATTCCACGTTTACGCGTTTTTTATACGCGCCCCGATACCTTTGACCCGTCCTTTACGTGCGTTCCCATAAGGTTCTAGTCGTCTGATTTCGACGATGGAGAACAGAAAAATGGATGGGGTTTTCATCGGCGCACTGGTGCTCTTCACCGCGCTGATCCTCGGTTTGGTTGCCGGTTGCGACAAGCTCGTGCAGTACGGTCGCGGGGGGCGAGCATGACCTGGATGCTTTGGCTGGCAGGCGCCTCGACGGCGCTGCTGTTCGCGTATCTCGTCTTTGCGCTGCTGCGCGCGGAGGACATCGAATGAACGCGAACAATCTCTTTCAGACGGGGCTCTTCATCGTCGTGCTGCTGGCGGCGGCCGTTCCGGTCGCGCGCTACCTGTCGGCGGTGATGGACGGCAGCTCGCGTGTCGTGCGCGTGTTCGGGCCGCTCGAGCGCGCGCTGTACCGCATCGCCGGCGTCGACGCCGGCAGCGAAATGAACTGGAAGCAGTACGCGGTCGCGACGATCGCGTTCAACGCACTCGGTGCGCTGTTCCTCTACGGCCTGCTGCGCCTGCAGGGCTTCCTGCCCGGCAACCCGCAGCAGTTCGGCGCGATGACGGTCGACGGTGCGTTCAACACGGCCGTCAGCTTCGTCACCAACACGAACTGGCAGGACTACACGCCCGAGCAGACCGTCAGCTACCTGACGCAGATGCTCGGCCTCACCGTGCAGAACTTCCTGTCGGCGGCAACCGGCATCGTCGTCGTGATCGCGCTGATCCGCGGCTTCGCACGTCATACCGCGCAGACGATCGGCAACTTCTGGGTCGACCTCACGCGCGTGACGATGTACGTGCTCGTGCCGATGTCGATGATCATCGCCGGGCTGCTGATGAGCCAGGGCGTGATCCAGAACATGAAGTCGTACCAGGACGTGCCGGTGCTGCAGGCAAGCACCTACGCCGCGCCGAAGCTCGACGCGCAGGGCAATCCGGTGAAGGACGACAAGGGCAACGCGGTCACGGTGCCGACCCCGCTCACGAAGCAGACGCTCGCGATGGGCCCGGTCGCGTCGCAGGAAGCGATCAAGATGCTCGGCACCAACGGTGGCGGCTTCTTCAACGCGAACTCCGCGCACCCGTACGAGAACCCGACGCCGTTCGCGAACTTCCTGCAGATCTTCTCGATCCTGATCATCCCGGCCGCGCTGTGTCTCGTGTTCGGCCGCGTGATCGGCGACCGCCGGCAGGGTATCGCCGTGCTCGCGGCGATGACGGTGGCGTTCGTGCTCGCGATCGGCGTCGAGGTGAGCGCCGAGCAGGGCGGTAACCCGACGCTCGCCGCGCTGCACGTCGACCAGTCGACGAGCGCGCTGCAGCCGGGCGGCAACATGGAAGGCAAGGAAACCCGCTTCGGCATCGCGCAGACCGGCATCTTCACGGTCGCGACGACGGCCGCGTCGTGCGGCGCCGTCGACACGATGCACGATTCGCTGACGCCGCTCGGCGGCCTCGTGCCGATGCTGCTGATGCAGCTGGGTGAAGTGATCTACGGCGGGGTCGGCTCGGGTCTCTACGGGATGCTCGTGTTCGCGCTGCTCGCGGTGTTCGTCGCCGGCCTGATGATCGGCCGCACGCCGGAATACGTCGGCAAGAAGATCGAGGCGTACGAGATGAAGATGGTGTCGATCGTCGTGCTGCTCACGCCGCTGCTGGTGCTGGTCGGCACGTCGATCGCCGTGCTTGCCGACGCAGGCAAGGCCGGCATCGCGAACCCGGGGCCGCACGGCTTCTCGGAAATCCTGTACGCGTTCAGCTCGGCCGCCAACAACAACGGCAGCGCGTTCGCGGGCCTGACGGTCGGCACGCCGTTCTACAACTGGATGACCGCGATCGCGATGTGGTTCGGCCGCTTCGGCACGATCGTGCCGGTGCTGGCGATCGCCGGCTCGCTCGCCGCGAAGAAGCGCATCGCGGTGACGAGCGGCACGCTGCCGACGCACGGTCCGCTGTTCGTCGTGCTGCTGCTCGGCACCGTGCTGCTGGTGGGCGCGCTGACCTACGTGCCGGCGCTTGCGCTCGGCCCGGGCGTCGAGCACCTGATGATGTGGCTGGGCGCGTGATGCGCGCCCACCTGGCGACACCTTGAAAAGACTGAAGAGATTGAAGAGATCGCAATGACTCAACATTCCGCAACACGGTCCATGTTCGATCCGGCGCTGCTGCGCCCGGCGATCGTGGACTCGTTCAAGAAACTCACGCCGCGCACGCAGTT
The DNA here is from genome assembly GCF_017104585.1 of Burkholderia sp. Ac-20392. NCBI lineage: Bacteria > Pseudomonadati > Pseudomonadota > Betaproteobacteria > Burkholderiales > Burkholderiaceae > Burkholderia > Burkholderia sp. Ac-20392. Next base: position 2,436 of record NZ_JAAGPB010000168.1, on the reverse strand, counting down.
CCGCAATCCGGTGATGTTCTGCGTGTACGTCGGCAGCATCCTGACCACGATCCTGTGGATCGCGGCGCTCGCCGGCCAGGCCGAGGCGCCCGCGGGCTTCATCCTCGCGATCGCGCTGTGGCTGTGGTTCACCGTGCTGTTCGCGAACTTCGCCGAAGCGCTCGCCGAAGGGCGCTCGAAGGCGCAGGCCGCGTCGCTGCGCAGCGCGAAGAAAGACGTGATGGCGAAGAAGCTCAACGAGCCGCATCCGAAGTCGCCGATCCGCATCACGACCGCGACCGAGCTGCGCAAGGGCGACGTCGTGCTCGTCGAAGCGGGCGACGTGATCCCGGCCGACGGCGAGGTGGTCGACGGTGTCGCGTCGGTCGACGAATCGGCGATCACCGGCGAATCCGCGCCGGTGATCCGCGAATCGGGCGGCGACTTCTCGTCGGTGACGGGCGGCACGCGCGTGCTGTCCGACTGGATCGTCGTCAAGGTCACCGCGAACCCGGGCGAGGCGTTCCTCGACCGGATGATCGCGATGGTCGAAGGCGCGAAGCGCAAGAAAACGCCGAACGAGATCGCGCTGACGATCCTGCTCGTCGCGCTGACGATCGTGATGCTGCTCGCGACCGCGACGCTGCTGCCGTTCTCGATGTTCTCGGTCGAAGCGATGAAGGCCGGCCACGTGGTGACGATCACCGCGCTCGTCGCGCTGCTCGTGTGCCTGATCCCGACGACGATCGGCGGCCTCCTGTCCGCGATCGGCGTGGCCGGGATGAGCCGGATGATGCAGGCGAACGTGATCGCGACGTCGGGCCGCGCGGTGGAAGCGGCCGGCGACGTCGACGTGCTGCTGCTCGACAAGACCGGCACGATCACGCTCGGCAACCGCCAGGCATCGATGTTCGTGCCGGCGCCGGGCGTGACCGAGGAAGCGCTGGCCGATGCCGCGCAACTGTCGTCGCTCGCCGACGAAACGCCGGAAGGCCGCAGCATCGTCGTGCTCGCGAAGGAGCGCTTCAATATTCGCCAGCGCGACATGGGGCAACTGCACGCGACGTTCATCGGCTTCTCCGCGCAGACGCGGATGAGCGGCGTCGATCTGCCCGGCCGCGAGATCCGCAAGGGCGCGGCCGATGCGATCCGCAACTACGTCGAGTCGCACGGCAGCCGCTTCCCGGAGGAAGTGCGCCGCGCGGTCGATGAAGTCGCGCGCCGCGGCAGCACGCCGCTCGTCGTGGCCGACCTGCATGACGGCGCGGCCCGCGTGCTCGGCGTGATCGAGCTGAAGGACATCGTGAAGGGCGGCATCAAGGAGCGCTTCGCGGAACTGCGCAAGATGGGCATCAAGACCGTGATGGTGACGGGCGACAACCGGCTGACGGCCGCGGCGATCGCGGCGGAAGCGGGCGTCGACGATTTCCTCGCGGAAGCGACGCCGGAAACCAAGCTCGCGACGATCCGCGAACACCAGGCGGCAGGCCGCCTCGTCGCGATGACGGGCGACGGCACCAACGACGCGCCGGCGCTCGCGCAGGCCGACGTCGCCGTGGCGATGAACACCGGCACGCAGGCGGCGAAGGAAGCCGGCAACATGGTCGACCTCGACTCGAACCCGACGAAGCTGATCGAGATCGTCGAGATCGGCAAGCAGATGCTGATGACGCGCGGATCGCTGACGACGTTCTCGATCGCGAACGACATCGCGAAGTATTTCGCGATCATCCCGGCCGCGTTCGTGACGACGTACCCGCAGCTGCGCGTGCTCGACATCATGCACCTGACGTCGCCGGCGTCCGCGATCCTGTCGGCGGTGATCTTCAACGCGCTGATCATCGTCGCGCTGATTCCGCTCGCGCTGAAGGGCGTCACGTACCGGCCGCTCGGCGCCGCGTCGCTCCTGCGCCGCAACCTGCTGGTGTACGGCCTCGGCGGCGTGCTGCTCCCGTTCCCGTTCATCAAGCTGATCGACATGACGCTCGCTGCACTCGGCTGGGCCTGAGCCGGCCGTATTTGAAGGAAACATCATGAAAACGTTGATTCGTCCGCTCGTCGTGATCTTTGTCGTGCTTGTCGCGGTGACGGGGCTCGCTTACCCGGCCGTGATGACCGTGTTCGGCCAGGCCGTGTTCCCGTCGCAGGCGAACGGCAGCCTGATCGAGAAGGACGGCAAGGCGGTCGGCTCCGCGCTGATCGGCCAGCCGTTCGATGCGCCGAAGTACTTCTGGGGCCGGCTGTCGGCGACCTCGCCGATGCCGTACAACGCGTCCGGCTCCGGCGGCTCGAACCTCGGCCCGCTGAACCCGTCGCTCGCCGACCAGGTGAAAGGGCGCATCGCCGCGCTGCGCGACGCGGGCACCGACATGTCGAAGCCCGTGCCGGTCGACCTCGTGACGGCGTCGGCGAGCGGCCTCGATCCGGAGATCACGCCGGCTGCCGCCGCGTACCAGA
>NZ_JAAGPB010000167.1:0-234 GCF_017104585.1 Burkholderia sp. Ac-20392 | reverse complement strand
ATGGTAGCAGGCGGGCGCGGGAATGAAGCGGGATGAGTGTGGAGAGGGATGTACAGAGAGTTAGGTGACGACGGCGGTGTAGGAGAGGCAAGTCAGAAGGGAGAGGGAGAGGGCATGGTATGAGGAGAGAATAAAGAGGGAAGGAAAAGTAGTGATAAAGATGAAGTAAGATTGAAGAAAGGAGAAGAGGGGAGGGGGGGGGGGGGGGGGGGGGGGGTGGTTTTTTTTTTTTTA
>NZ_JAAGPB010000166.1:0-16441 GCF_017104585.1 Burkholderia sp. Ac-20392 | reverse complement strand
CGTGGCCGACGCGTGCGCGCTCGGGCTGATGATGGCCGTGGCCGGTTCGGGAACGTGGATCGCGCGGTGGCGCGGCGCGGCCGCATGAGCGGCGCGGGAGGCGGCGCGCGGCGTCAGTGAGGTGAGCCGATACGGGAGCGGGGAACAGCGGTGGCGTCGTCGGATTCGGCGTCGTCGCGTTCGTCGGGCGCCGGATCGTCGCGTTCCGCGAGTACTGCGTCGGCTTCGGCTGCGGCTCGCGCGGCACGTATCGCGGTGCAGCGCTGAGCGTGCCGGATGTCCGACAGTATTCTCAAGAGCCGCATGGTTCTGCTTTTCATTCTGTTCTCCCGCCAGTGCGCCTCTCGCGAAGCGGATGCGCTTCCTGCAACCAGTGTAGGACGCGTTCGCGTGACTGGCGGGAGAATGTGGCGTGCAGGCCGCACGCCGAGGGATATTACTTACTGCGCGGCGGCGACGCCCTGCGCCTGCAGCGCTTCTTCGCGGCGCTCTTCTGCACAACGCTGGTGCTGACGCGACAGGCGGTTCATCAGCGGCAGCAGCAGCAGCGCGAGCACCATGCCGATCGCGGCGAGCCAGCCGAGCTTCTCGAACAGCGACAGGTACAGCGGCAGCGATTCGGTGGCCGGCAGATCGTGTGACGGCATCTGCGCGAAGTTCGCGACGACGCTGCCCAGATACTGCGACACGCCCGTCGCGACGAAATACGCACCCATCATGAAGCCGCTCATGCGCGCCGGCACGTAGCGGGCGATCATCGCGAGGCCGAGGCCGCTCACCAGCAGTTCGCCGAGCGAGTAGAGGCCGTAGCCCCACACCATGAACCACGACGATACGCGGCCGTCGATCGCGTAGCGGCCGCTGATCGTGAACACCAGGTAGCCCGCGGCCACCGCGCCGAAGCCGAGCGCGTATTTCGCTGCGACCGGCAGGTCACGGCCGCTTTTCGCGACGGCGTTGTAGACCCACACGAGCACCGGGCTCAGCAGCATGATCCAGATCGGGTTCAGCGCCTGGAACTGCGCGGCGCTCCACGTGAACAGCGTCGTGTCGAACAGCATGAAGCGCGGATCGACGTTGCGCAGCGCGAACAGCGTCAGCGACGTCGACATCTGCACGTAGAAGATGAAGAACAGGATCACCTGGCCGATCAGCACGAGCGCCGCGATCAGGCCGGCACGCTCCGAGCGCTCCGACTTCGCGATCATGTACGCGAAGATCGCGAGGATCGCGAACGCGGCCGTCCACACGCTGGCGACGGCGAGCTGCTTGTGCTGCAGCACGTACAGCGTGATCAGCGCGAGCCCGACGCCACCCAGCGCGACCGCGCCGAGGCGCTTCCAGCGAACCGGCTGGTCGTCCGGCAGCGAGCCGACGTGCGCGAGCGTGCGATGCATCAGCATGAAGTTGAGGATCGCGAGCAGCATGCCGCCGCAGCAGACCGCGAACGCGGCGTGCCAGCCCCAGTGATCCTTGATCCACGGCGTCGCGAGCATCGACACCGTCGAGCCGATGTTGACCGCCATGTAGTAGATCGTGAACGCGCTGTCGATGCGCGCGTCGTCGCCTTCATAGATGCGGCGCACGAGGTTGGCCGCGTTGGCCTTGAACAGGCCGTTGCCGACGACGATCACGCCGAGCGACGCGTACATGTACGTCAGGTGATCGTTCGGTACCGACAGCATCAGGTAGCCGGCGCACAGCACGGACGCGCCGATGATCATCGTGCGACGGGCGCCGAGCACCTTGTCGCCGATCCAGCCGCCGATCGACGGTGCCGCATAGACGAGTGCGGTGAACGCACCCCAGGTCAGGTTCGCATGGCTGTCGGTGAAACCGAGCCGGTCGACCATGAAGAGGACCAGGAGCGCGGCCATGCCGTAGTAGCCGAAGCGCTCCCACATTTCGATGAGGAAGACCGTCGTGAACGATCGGGTTTGTGAAACAGGTGGTTGCATCATCAATCTCGTTTGAAACGGACGGCACGGATCGCGCGTCGTCTAGGGGTCGAACTGGCGCCGGTGCACAATGGGCCGGGTAGGCTTCGTGCTGGCGATGGAACAGTCGGGCGGTTAGCCCGGGCCGGGGTCTGACTCCGCCTGGTGTGGCGGGGAGGGGCCCCGACCGGCGCGCGCATGGTAGCGGCTACCGGTCCGGTGCGTCACGTATCTGCCACCTAGGGAAACTCCCAATGTGGCAGTAGCTTTCAGGAACATTCGTCTCATCATCTAGTTGTAAGCTTTCGCGCCGGCTATCCGAAGATTCCCGGAGAGCCGCTTGCAGCTTGCCTGTGAAGCCGGCGAGTCTGGCAAGATAGCGCGTCATTTCGCTCGCTTCGTGTCCCGTTTAGTGCACCGGGCTCAACACCGAAGACGTGTGCGAACCCGAAGACTAAGCTATATCGTTCTAACTTAGTTATTTTCCATCAAACATTTTTTGACGATCACTTTTCGGCCTGCTATGGTTCCCCCCACTGAAAACTCGCGGTCTGCAGACGCTACCGCCGCACTGGGCAGCAAGATTCGCGCGTTGCGCCAACGACTCAAGCGCACGCTCGACGACACCGCTACCGCCGCGGGGATTTCGAAGCCGTTTCTGTCTCAAGTCGAACGCGGGCTCGCGTCGCCGTCGCTGACATCGTTGGCCGGTATCGCGCACGCGCTCGGTGTGACGGTGCAGTACTTTGTGGATACGCCGAGCGAGGAACGCTCGGTTTGCCGAGGCGAGCAGTTGCGCTTCTTCGGGTTTGCCGATTCGGCGAACCTGTTCGCGCGGCTGACGAACGTATCCGAAGGGCGCCAGCTGGAGGCGATCCTCGTGAGGATGCCGCCGGGGCAGAAGCGGTCGGAGGTGACGACACATGCAGGAGAGGAGTTCCTGTATGTGATTGAAGGGGAAGTGTCGCTGACGCTGGAAGGCAAGACGTTCGTCCTGCAGGCCGGTGACAGCTCGCACTATCAGTCGACGGTCCCGCACAGCTGGGTCAACACCGCGAAGATCGAGTCGGTGGTGGTCTGGGTCGGTACACCGAGGCTGTTCTAACGCACAGGTATTCCTTCGTTTCGAAGACGGAATGCCTGTCGAAAGAAACGTAAGGAATACTAAAATGCAATACGAGAATCACGGGCCTCCTCAATCGCTGCACCCGTCAGCGTCTCAAGCGTAATCCGCGGCATCCGCCGCGCGACGCTCACCGAACAACCCTTCTCAAGACAGCCACGATGAAATCCTTGCATGCCATGTCGGCCGTGCTGGCCGCGCTCGCCCTGACGCCTGCCGCCCACGCCGTTACCGTTCCGTCGAACGTCGCGCTCGCTCCTCAACAGGACCTGACGCGACAGGTGCCCGCCGAGGTCGAATCGCTCGACCCCGCGCACATCGAGTCGTGGACCGGCAACACGATCGGCCTCGACCTGTTCGAAGGGCTGGCCCGCATCGATGCAGCCGGCCAGGTCGTGCCGGGTGTCGCGCTGTCGTGGGAACACAAGACGCCGACGACGTGGATCTTCAAGCTTCGCCGTGACGCGAAGTGGAGCAATGGCCAGCCGGTGACGGCCGCCGATTTCGTCTATTCGTGGCAGCGCCTCGTCGATCCGAAGACGGGCTCGAAATACACGATCCTCGTCGAGTTCGTGAAGAACTCGAAGGACATCATCGCGGGCAAGGCCGCGCCGTCGACGCTCGGCGTGCGCGCCGTCGATCCGTACACGCTCGAGGTGACGACCGACGTGCCCGTCGCGTTCTTCCCCGAGCTGACCGCCATGGCGCCGCTCGTGCCGGTGAACAAGGACGTCGTCGCGAAGTTCGGCGACGCGTGGACGCGCCCGGGCAACATCGTCAGCAACGGTGCATACCAGCTCGTCGACTGGCAGCCGAACAACCGCATCGTCGTGACGAAGGATGCGAAGTACTGGAACGCGTCGAAGGTCGTGATCAACAAGGTCACGTTCCTGCCGATCGAAAGCGACGAAACGGCGATGCGCATGTACCAGGCCGGCCAGATCGACTACAGCTACTCGATCCCGTCGGGCATCTTCCAGCAGGTCAGCAAGCAGTTCGGCGGCGAACTCCGCCCGGGCCTGCAGCTCGCCACCTACTACTACTACCTGAACAACAGCGACCCGGCGCTGAAGGACAAGCGCGTGCGCCAGGCGCTGTCGATGGTGATCGATCGCGACGTGCTGACGTCGAAGCTCACGCAGGCCGGCGAGAAGCCGATGTACGGCCTGATGCCGAACGGCACGAAGGGCGTGCAGCCGTTCACGCCGGAATGGGCGTCGTGGCCGATGGCCAAGCGCATCGAGGCCGCGAAGGGCCTGCTGAAGCAGGCCGGCTACTCGGACGCGAAGCCGCTGTCGTTCACGCTGACGTACAACACCAACGACCTGCACAAGAAGGTTGCGCTGTTTACCGCGTCGGAATGGCGCACGAAGCTCGGCATCAACACGAAGCTCGAGAACGTCGAGTTCAAGGTGCTGATGAAGGAGCGGCATGACGGCAAGGTGCAGATCGCGCGCGACGGCTGGTTCGCCGACTACAACGACGCGATGACCTTCTTCGACCTGATCCGCTGCGGCAGCTCGCAGAACACCGTCGGCTACTGCAACAAGCAGGTCGACACGTACGTCGAAGACGGCAACCAGAAGCTCGACGACAAGTCGCGCGCCGCGCTGCTCACGCAGGCGCACGACACGGCGATGAACGACACGCCGATGGTGCCGCTGTTCCAGTACTCGGCGGACCGTCTCGTGAAGCCCTACGTGGGCGGCTACTCGCTGAAGAACGTGATCGACATGCGTGCTTCGCAGGACATGTACCTGATCAAGCACTGAGCGGAGCGATCATGCTGGCCTACGCACTGAGGCGCACGTTGTGGGCGGTGCCGACGATCCTCGCGGTCGTCACCGTCTGCTACCTGCTCCTGCATTTCACGCCCGGCGGCCCGTTCGATACGGAGAAGCAGCTGTCCGCGGCAACGCTCGCGAACCTGAACGCGAAGTATCACCTCGACGAGCCGCTGTGGAAGCAGTACCTGATGTACCTGAACGCGCTGCTGCACGGCGATCTCGGCCCGTCGTTCCGTTACGTCGACTGGTCCGTGAACGATCTCGTGAAGAAGGCGCTGCCCGTGAGCCTCGGCGTGGGCGGCGTGTCGATCCCGATCTCGATCGGGTGCGGCGTGCTGCTCGGCACCGTCGCGGCCGTGCGCCGCGACAGCTTCATCGACCGCTTCGTGATGCTGATCGGCAACTTCGGCAACGTCATCCCGCCGTTCGTGCTCGGCCCCGTGCTCGTCTGGATCTTCGCGATCCTGCTGAAGACATCGTCGGGCAACGGCTGGCTGCCGGCCGGTGGCTGGGGCGACGGCGGCTGGCAGTACCGGCTGCTGCCGATCGTGCTGCTGACCTTCATCAACATGTCGCTGCTCGCACGCGTGATGCGCGGCTCGATGATCGAGACGCTGTCGAGCAACTACATCCGCACCGCACGCGCGAAGGGCCTGCCGGGCTCGACGATCGTGCTGCGCCACGCGCTGAAGCCCGCGCTGATGCCGGTCGTGTCGCTGTTCGGCACGGTCTGCATCTCGTCGATCACCGCAGCCGTCGTCACCGAATCGGTGTTCGCGCTGCCGGGGCTCGGGCAGCTCGTCGTGAACGGCGCCATCAACCGCGACTACACGCTGGTGCTCGGCCTCGTCGTGCTGACGACCGTCTGCGCGGTGCTGTTCAACCTGCTGGTCGACCTCGCGTACGCGTGGCTCGATCCGCGCATCCGTTATTGATCGAGGCACAGCGATGACTCCGACTACTCCTGTCGTCGGCCTGCCCGTGCAGACCGACTCGCCGCCGCGTTCGCGCTCGCCGCTCGCGCTTGCGATGGCGCGCTTCCTTCACAACCGTGCGGCCGTGTTCAGCCTCGTGCTGCTCGTGCTGATCACGCTCACGTGTTTCGTCGGCCCGTGGCTGCTCGCGGCCGATCCCGCCGCGAGCGACTGGGGCTCGATCAGCCTGCCGCCGACCTGGGCGAACCAGCACTGGTTCGGCACCGACGAGCTCGGCCGCGACCTGCTGGTGCGTACGCTGATCGGCGGCCGCGTGTCGATCGAGGTCGGCCTGCTCGGCACGCTCGTGTCGGGCCTGTTCGGCGTCGCATGGGGCGCCACCGCGGGCTTCGCGGGCGGCCGCGTCGACTCCGTGATGATGCGCATCGTCGACATGATGTACGCGATCCCGTACCTGCTGATCGCGATCCTGATGATGACCCTGTTCGGCCGCTCGTTCATGCTGGTCGTGCTGACCATCAGCGCGTTCTCGTGGATCGACATGGCGCGGGTCGTGCGCGGCCAGACGCTGTCGCTGCGCAACCGCGAGTTCGTCGATGCGGCACGCGCGATCGGCGTGTCGCCGGCGTCGATCGTGCTGCGCCACATCGTGCCGAACCTGCTCGGCGTGGTCGTCGTGTATGCGACGGTCTCGGTGCCGGGCATCGTGCTGACCGAATCGGTGCTGTCGTTCCTCGGCCTCGGCGTGCAGGAACCGATGACGAGCTGGGGCGTGCTGATCCAGGACGGCGCGCAGAAACTGGAATCGATGCCGTGGCTGCTGCTGGCCCCGGCCGTCATGCTGTGCGTGACGCTTTACTGCGTGAACTTCGTCGGCGATGGCCTGCGTGACGCGCTCGACCCGAAGGATCGCTGAAATGGGTGCACTGCTAGAAGTAGACAACCTCGGCGTGCGCTTCACGCGCAAGGACGCGCCGCCGGTCGACGCCGTGAGCGGCGTGTCGTTCTCGCTCGAAGCCGGCAAGACGCTCGGTATCGTCGGCGAATCGGGCTCGGGCAAGAGCCAGACCGTGATGGCGCTGCTCGGCCTGCTGGCCGGCAACGGCACGACGAGCGGCGCCGCGCGCTATCGCGGCGACAACCTGCTCGAGATGGATTCGCGCGCGCTGAACAAGGTGCGCGGCGACCGGATCGCGATGATCTTCCAGGATCCGATGACGTCGCTCAATCCGTTCCTGACGATCGAGCGGCAGATGACCGAGACGCTGCAGCTGCATCGCAAGCTGTCGCGCAAGGAAGCCACGAAGCGCGCGATCGAGGCGCTCGAATCGGTGCGCATCCCCGACGCGGCACGCCGCATCCGCATGTATCCGCACGAGTTCTCGGGCGGCATGCGCCAGCGCGTGATGATCGCGATGGCGCTGCTGTCCGAGCCGGAAATCCTGATCGCCGACGAGCCGACCACCGCGCTCGACGTGACCGTGCAGGCACAGATCATCGACCTGCTGCGCGAGCTGAACCGCGAGCGCGGCACGGCGATCGTGCTGATCACGCACGACATGGGCGTGGTCGCGGGCCTCGCGGACGACGTGATGGTCATGTATGCGGGCCGCACCGTCGAATACGCGCCGGCCGAGTCGATCTTCGCGGCGCCGTCGCATCCGTACACGATCGGCTTGCTCAACGCGCTGCCGCGCCTGACCGACGCGGACGATGCGCCGCTCGTCGCGATTCCCGGCAACCCGCCGATGCCCGGCACCGCGCCGGCCGGCTGCGCGTTCGCGAAGCGCTGCACGTATGCGGAAGAACGTTGCGGCGCGGCGCGCCCCGCGCTCGAAACCTATGGCGCCGTGGGCGCGGTGCGCGCGTGCCACCGTCCCGTGGCCGATCTGACGGGAGGTCTGCGATGAGCGTCAATGAACGCCGTAATGCCGGCGCGACGGACGACACGCTGCTGTCCGTCGACGGTCTGAAAGTGCATTTTCGCGTGCCGCTCGGCGGCTATCCGTGGTCGCCGAAGGGCACGCTGCGCGCCGTCGACGGCGTGTCGTTCGACGTGAAGCGCGGCGAGACGGTCGGGCTCGTCGGCGAATCGGGCTGCGGGAAGTCGACGCTCGCACGCGCGCTGATCGGCCTCGTGCCGATGACGGCCGGCACGGTGAAATGGCGCGGCGAAGCCGTGACGCCCGATCACCTGCGCGGCACCACGATGCGGCGCGAAGTGCAGATGATCTTCCAGGATCCGCTCGCGTCGCTCGATCCGCGCATGACGATCGAGCAGGTCGTCGCGGAGCCGCTCGTCACGCACCAGGGCAGCCTCGGCCGCACCGAGGTGCGCCGCCGCGTCGTCACGATGCTCGAACGCGTTGGCCTGAACGCGCATCACCTGCTGCGTTATCCCCACGAATTTTCCGGCGGGCAGTGCCAGCGCGTCGGCATCGCACGCGCACTGATCGGCGAGCCGAAGCTCGTGATCTGCGACGAACCCGTATCGGCGCTCGACGTGTCGATCCAGGCGCAGATCGTGAACCTGCTGCGCGACCTTCAACGCGAACTGTCGTTGTCCTATCTGTTCGTTGCGCACGATCTGGCGGTGGTGAAGGCCATCAGCCAGCGTGTGCTCGTGATGTATCTCGGCCGCGTGATGGAGTTCGGCACGCGGCATGACGTGTACGGCGTGCCTCAACACCCGTACACGAAGGCGCTGCTCGATGCGGCGCCGACGCCGGAGCCGGCGCGCGAGCGTGCTCGCCGTCCGATGCTGCTGGCGGGCGAGATGCCCTCGCCGCTCAACCCGCCGTCCGGCTGCGCGTTCCGCACGCGCTGTCCGGTCGCGATCGAAGCGTGCGCGCAGGACGTGCCGCTGCCGGAAGTTCGGCAGGGGTCGGCCGCGCGTGTCGCGTGCATCCGCGCGGGTGTGGCGTGAGCTGAAGTGACGCAGCAAACATAACCAAGGCAGGTCAACAGGGGTAGGTGCGGCGCGAACGATCTTCGCGCCGCGGGTACAGGCACGTCCTTAACCGGGCGTGCCGGGGGGCCGGGCGCGGATCGCAACCGGCGTGGACGATATCAACACAAGACGAGAATTACGATGAAAAAACAGAAGACGATCGGGACGGCATCGAAAATGCTGCTTGCATGGGGGCTGCCGGCACTCGCCGGTGTCTCGCTGACGGGCGTCGCACACGCCGACGACGCGGCCCCCGCCCCGCTGACGGTCGCCCAGGCCGCACCGGGCACGACCGTTGCGCAGGCAACGACCCCGAACGCCGTCATCAACGCCGAAGCGAACCAGGCCGTCACGCCGCCCGACGAGCCGTCGGCTCAGTCGCAGTCGAAGGGCTTCATTGCCGACAGCCACCTCAACTTCCTGTTCCGCAACTATGCGGACGTGCTCGACGCCAAGGGCGGGCCGCATCGTCACGCGTGGGTCCAGGGCGCGATGGCGAACTTCGAGTCGGGCTACACGACCGGCCTGATCGGTATCGGTTTCGACGCATCGCTGTATGCGGCGCTGAAGCTCGACGGCGGCCAGGGCGCCGGCAGCATGGTGCACATCGCGAAGGGCGGCGGTGGCGGCAACCAGCTCGCATGGGCCTATCCCGGCATCTACGACGTGAAGGCGCGCATCTCGAACACGGTGGTCAAGTACGGTCTGCAGGCCGTCGACAACCCGTTCATGGAGCAGCACGACAACCGTGCGCTGCCGCCGACGTTCCTCGGTGCGACCCTCGTCAGCAATGAATTCAAGAACGTGATGCTCGAGGCCGGTAGCTTCACGAAGACCGACGCGCGCGGTCACACGACGCTCACCAACCTGACGACGCAATACGGCGGCACGCGCATCAACCGCCTGTCGTATGTCGGCGGCACGTGGGACTACTCGCCGAACGGCGAAGTCGCGCTGTACGCGAACCAGGCCGACGACGTGTGGCACCAGTACTACGCGTCGGTGAAGCACAGCATCGGCAGCCCGCAGACGATCAAGTGGACGGGCTTCGGTAACGTCTACTCGACGCACGACACGGGCGATGCGCTGCAAGGCAAGATCAACAACAACGCATACAGCCTGTCGCTGGCTGCGCAGCACGGCCCGCACGAGCTGCTGCTCGGCTTCCAGCAGGTGCTCGGCGACCAGTTCTTCGACTACCTGAACGAAACGAACGGCATCTTCCTGACCAACTCGATGGACGTCGACTACAACGCGCCGCACGAAAAGTCGCTGCAGCTGCGTTACACGTTCTACGGCAAGGAAGCGGGCCTGCCGGGCTTCAAGGCGATGGTCTGGGGCGTCACGGGCTGGGGTGCGGACGGCAGCGCGGGTGCGGCGAACGACCCGAGCAAGTCGAGCATCTACTGGAGCAACGGCGCGCCGGTGCAGGGCCGTCACCACGAGTTCGGCTTCATCCCGTCGTACACGTTCCAGAGCGGCAAGCTGAAGGACACGAAGGTCACGTTCATCGCGATGTGGCACGCCGGTTCGGCACACTACTCGGACGCGACGAACACCGAGTACCGTCTGGTCGTGAACCTGCCGCTGCACGCGTTCTGATCGAAGGGGGCGCATGCGCCCCCGCACCGCACGGCCGGCCTTCGATCGAAACGATCAGGCCGGCTTGTGCAGCCCCGCGACCGGATCGTTCGCAGCGGGCATGTCTTCCACGAGCGACGTGAGCTGGCGGCCCGTATCGCGCCATGCGTCGAGGCCGCCGCGCAGCGCGAGCGCATCGGTGAAGCCTGCGTCGAGCAGGCGCTTCGCCATCAACGCGGCCGTGAACTCGTTCGGGCACGAGCAGTACACGACGAACTTCTGCGAGAACGGATAGCGCGCGACGATGTCGCCGATCTGGCGTTCGTCCGCGAACTGCGCACCGGGAATCGTGAACGGGTCGAGCTTGCGGTGCTCGGGCGAGCGCACGTCGAGGACCACCGGCGCGGACGTATCGCGCAGCATCGCGTCGAGTTCGTCGACGCCGACCCGCGCGCTCGCGAGCTGGCGGATCAGCGCGCGGCGGCGCATCCAGCGGATCGCCGCATACACCGCGAGCACCGCGACGGCCGCCAGCAGCGCCACGCGGCCGAGCTGGCCCGCACCGGCGAACAGCCAGTCGATCTGGCGGGCGAACATCAGCCCGACCATCAGCCCGACGATCGTCCACAGCGCGGCGCCGAGCGCATCGTAGCCGACGAACGTGCGATAGCGCGTGCCGAACGCGCCGGCCATCGGCACCGACACGAGCGACAGCCCCGGAATGAAGCGCGCGACGGCGAGCACGCGCACGCCGTAGCGGCCGAAGAAGCGTTCGGTTTTCTTCACGCAGCTGTCACGCGACAGCGACAGCCGGCAGATCGTCTTCAGCGTCGTGCCGCCGAAGCGCCGGCCGGCGAGGTACCAGACCGTATCGCCGATCAGTGCGCCGAGCACCGACAGCACGACCACCGTGACCAGTTGCGAGCCGATCATCGCCGGATGCATCGCAGACATCGCGCCGAACAGCACGAGCGTCGGCATCGCGGGCACCGGCAGCCCGATGGCCGCGGCGAGCACGTTGGCGAAGACGAGAAGCGGCCCGTATTGGGCGACGAGGTCACGGAGGAGCATGACGGCTGGCCGAAAAGGAAACGCGTGCGGAAGGCACGCAGATGGGCCGATTATCGGCCTTTTTCAAGTCAGCGGAGGGAATAACGCAAAGCGCCTGACGGCGGCAGGGAGATGTCGGTGAGCCGGCGCTGTGCGCGCGGCTCACCGCTCGGAATCAGGAGGAGGTGCGGGCCAGCGACGCGGCGCCGTGGTTTTCGCCGGGGAGTTCGGCGCCGTGCGAGCGGATCGCCGCGATCAGCTCGGCCGGCGTGATCTCGTAGCGGACTTCGCGGTGGATGCCGGGCTTGCGTTCGTCGATCTCGATCAGCAGCACGCTCTTGCCGTCGCCGGTTGCTTCGAGCCGGAGCGAGCGCAATTCGCGGCCGTCGGCCGGGTCGTGTTCGGTGAGCAGGGTCATTGCCCCGGATGAGCCGGTAGTGCGCATCGAACCTATCCTCGTATCGTGGATGCCGTAGTGGCGAAGATGTCTTTGTTGAATACAGCTTGACGCAGTTTAACGCGAACGGGCCGCAATTCAGAGCATTTTCGTGGGGCGAAATGAGGGCTGAAGCATGGATCCTTCTGATGTTTGAGCCGCGCGGGGCGGGCGTTTGCGGCGAATCGGGCGCAGCCGCGGCCGGGCCGGCCCGGGCGGCGACACGCGGTGAACGCGGGTCGCCGCGGCGGCATCAGAAGCGGTCGGCGAGCCCCATCGCCGGGTCGCTGACCGAATGGCGGCCGGTTTCGACGCGGCCGGCGACGCGGCGCGAGAAACTCGCGTCGCTGTCCGCGGTGACGATGAAGTCGTACCAGTGGCCGGTCGAGTCGAGCTTCCAGTGCAGCTCGGCCTGGTCGCCGGCGCGCACCGTGACTGTCCACGTGGTACCGGTACCGTGGCCGCGACCCTGGCTGTTGCCGTCCTCGTTGCCGTGGCCATGACCGCGATCGTCGTGCGCGCCGTGCCCGGACAGCGGCCCGTAGACCTGGTTCGACTTCACGGTGAAGCGCACCGAGCCGCCGCCGTGGTTGCGCAGCTTCAGGTGGAGGTTGCCGCTCGCGCCCGCATAGCCGACGCGAACTTCCGGATGGGGCGCGCGTGCCCCGGCCAGGCGGCTGAGGTCGCCGGTGAAGCGGCGGTGATAGCCGTTCGGGCCCAGCACCCACAGGTCATATTTACCGCCGTTGTCGGCGCGCGCGGCCCAGTCGCCGTGCAGCGTCTTGCCCGGTTCGACGACGTAGCGCTGCGGCAGGCGGTCGAGGTGCAACTTGTCATAGACGTGAAACACGGCGGCGGCGCGGCCCGTGTTCGCGAACTTCAGCGTGACCGTGCCGTTGCCGGCATCGGTATGCGCGCTGGCATGCAGTTCGTAAGGCAGCGCGCGCGACGGGCGCACGCCGGTGGCCTGCGCGGGCAGCGACGGCGCGGCCGGCGGCACGATCTTCGGCGCGGCCTGTTGCGCGGCGCTCAGCGCGTCGACCTGGCTTTTGGTCGTATGGCCTGCGAGCGTCGGCAGCGGTTCGTTGTTCGGCGAGCGGAAGTTGAACGCGCTCGTCAGGTCGCCGCACACCGCGCGGCGGTACGCGCTGATCTGCGGCTCCGCGACGCCGAAGCGCTTTTCGAGGAAAAGCAGCGTCGACGTGTGGTCGAACACCTGCGAGTTGACCCAGCCGCCGCGGCTCCACGGCGACACGACCCACATCGGCACGCGCGGGCCCGGGCCGTACGGACGGCCGTCGATTGCCGGCTGGCTCGACGTGGCCGGCGTGAAGTCGTGGTACTCGGCGGCGACGTCGGCATCCCGCAGCGTATGGCCGCCCGCGAGCGTGCCGTCGGCGTTGCGCGACGGCACGGCCGGCGACGGCAGGTGGTCGAAGAAGCCGTCGTTCTCGTCGTAGTTGACCAGCAGCACGGTCTTGCTCCACACCTCCGGGTTCGCCGTGAGCGCATCGAGTACCGCCTGCACGTACCAGCCACCTTGCGCGGGGCTCGACGGCCCCGGGTGTTCGCTGTACACGGACGGCGGGATGATCCACGACACCTCGGGCAGCGTGCCGTTGCGGATATCGTCGCGGAACGATTCGAGGAAGCCGTACGGCATCGTGTTGCCGAACCCCTTCGCGAGCGGGCTCAGCGGATCGTCGATCGCCGGATCGTAGAACGCGCCGGCCGCCGTCACGGGTTGCGTGATGTCCGTCGACGCGACGTATGCGGGTCGGCGCGCGGGCGGCATCTGCTCGATCGCCGCGCGCCAGTGACGGAAGCTCATCATCTCGTTGCAGCCGAAGTTGTCGATCAGGCTCTGGTAGACCTTCCATTTCACGCCGGCCTGCTGCAGCCGGTCGGCGTAGGTGGTCCAGGTCCAGCCCTGGCTCGACGGGCCGATGTCGTTGCCGCCGTTGAACTGGTTGTTCAGCGCGGCGATCTTCACGCGGCTGCCGTCGGCCGGGCTGATGCCGTTCGGGCCGTTGGTGCCGCTCCAGTAGAACAGGCGGTTCGCGATCGTGCCCGTGTGCATCCCGCAGTGGTAGTGGTCGCACAGCGTGAACGCATCGGCGAGCGCGCGCTGGAACGGGACTTCCGCCGCGTCGTAGTAGCCCATCGACAGCGGCGTCTTCGCGTCGGGCCAGCGGTTCATCCGGCCGTGGTCCCACGCGGCCTGCGCATCGGCCCACGTGTGCGGCGTGCCGCCCGCGCGCTGCGCGTTGCCCTGGCTCGCGTCGAGGTGATACGGCGTGACGGTGGTGGCGGGCGTCGGCTTCGTGTACGTCTGGTAGAACACGTTGCGGCCGTTCGGCGACGGCACCGCGAAGCGGTCGCCGTAACCGCGCACGCCCTTGAACGTGCCGAAGTAGCTGTCGAATGCGCGGTTCTCCATCATCAGCAGCACGACGTGCTTCACGTCCTTGATGGTCCCCGTTTCGTGAAACGCGGGAATCGCGAGCGCGCGGCGGATGCTTGGCGGAAACGCGGACAGCGCGGCGGCGGCGAGGCCGGAAGTGGCGGTCTGCTGAAGGAATTTACGGCGTGACGTCATGGCGTTCGGGTCCTGTGATGATGGGAGCGTTCGTGACTTCGTCTGGCGGCGCCCGTGCATCGCCCCCCTGGGACGACGAGTTGCGCGGCGTGTGCGTTCGAGTGCGTCGGCCGCGCAGGGCGGAGGTGCGCGCATCGCGCGCGATGCGTGGTGTCGCGCGGATGCCCTGGCCGTCGCCGCGCTCCTGTGCAACGCGCGCTCGTGATGCGCGGGGCAGGACGTCGGCACACACCGGCCCGGCGCATGCCGGGTTGGGCGGCGCCCAGTCTAGGGAGACGACGTGACGTCGACGTGATGAAGACATGACATCGCATGTCGCTCGCGTGACGTTGCGTGCGCAACGATTGATCGGAGAGCGATGCGCGATGGAAGCGAGTCAGGAATTACCGATTGCAGTGTGCGGAACCGGTCAGATTTTTCCGGTTCGCGGCGGCGTGGCGTAGCGTGATCGCGTGTCGTTGCGGGGGCAACGGCATCGCATGACGCCCATGTTTCAAATGCGTGAAATCGGATAAGCTCGATCTGTTGCTGCGCATGTGCGCAGTCCGCGCGACAGGCGCGACTTTTCGGAACCGGCCCACCCATGACCGACATCAAGATCCGGCACAGCGAGACGCACGACGTCGACGCGATCCGGCAGATCGCCGCGCATCCCACCGTGTACGCGAATACGTTGCAGCATCCGTTTCCGTCGTTCGAAAAATGGCAGAAGCGGCTCGAAGGCGCGCGCGAGCACGGCATGAGCCTCGTCGCCGAAATCGATGGCGTGGTGGTCGGCCATCTCGGCCTGCATCCCGAACAGAATCCGCGCCGGCGCCACGCGGCGGGGCTCGGCATGATGGTCGACGCGGCGCGTCACGGGCGCGGCATCGGCGGCCGGTTGCTCACGGCTGCGATCGATCTCGCGGAAAACTGGCTGAACATCACGCGTCTCGAGCTGACCGTGTTCACCGACAACCGTGCGGCGATCGCGCTCTACGAGAAGCATGGCTTCCGGATCGAGGGTGAATCGCCGGGCTATGCATTGCGCGATGGCGTGCATGAATCCGTGTATCACATGGCACGGATCAAGGCGCGGCAGTGACGGCTCGGTCGACGCGTCTCTGACAGCACGCGCGGCCGCGATGCCGCGCGTCATATTCATTCGAGAATTCGTTCGTTTTCTGTCGGCTGTGCCCGTCGTATCGTTGAATGATTTGCCGGTCGCCTCGGCCGGCGTGCGCATTTCCGTAACGATCATGCGCGGCGTTGCACGTCGGCTGGCTTCATCGTCATCGCCTCAAGGCTGTTACTTCACGGCCACCGCTTCGCACGCCGCACCTTCCCGCAACCGTCTCTTTCAACGGACCCGCTTCGATGAAAACCGCTCTCCGGAATCTGACCGCCGCCTGCCTGCTCGCCGCCGCGGGTGCGGCGCTTGCCGCTGCCACGCCCACGGGCGCCCCGGTGGCAAGCGCGTCGCCTGACGGCGCACACCTGCCGCCCGGCATCGCGTGGCAGCACGGCGACGTCGACGCCGCCTTCGCGTTGGCGAAGCGCACCGGCAAGCCGCTGCTGCTCTACTGGGGCGCGGTGTGGTGCCCGTCGTGCAACCAGGTGAAGTCGACGATCTTCAGCCAGCAGGCATTCAAGACCCGCTCGTCGTTCTTCGTGCCCGTGTATCTCGACGGCGATACCGAAAGCGCGCAGAAGCTCGGCGAGCGTTTCAAGGTGCACGGCTATCCGACGATGATCCTGTTCCGTCCCGATGGCACCGAAGTGACGCGGCTGCCGGGCGAAGCCGATCTCGATCGCTACATGCAGGCGCTGTCGCTCGGGATGACGGCCGCGCATCCGGTGCGGCAGACGCTCGCGACCGCACTGAAGAACGGCGCGTCGCTGACACCGGACGAATGGCGCCTGCTGGCCGACTATTCATGGGATACCGATGGCGCGCTGCCGGTGCAGGCCGATCGCGTCGCCGAGACGCTGCAGTCGCTCGCGCAACGCGCGCGCGCGGCCGGCGCGAAGGCCGAATCGGCGCGCTTCGCGCTGAAGTCGGCC
>NZ_JAAGPB010000165.1:0-16342 GCF_017104585.1 Burkholderia sp. Ac-20392 | reverse complement strand
ATCGTCTTGCTCTCCTTGCATGCGCCGCGCCATTACCCGCCCCCGCCACACTGGCGGTTCGGGATCGCCGCGCGCATCGCACACGGCCTCGGCAAGGTCCGTTTCATCGGCATCCGTTTCAGGCTGCATGGCGATCGGGTCGATCGGGTGCCGGCCGCCCGGTCGCGTAAGCGGCGGCCGGCGTGCTCAATATACGACGACCGGCGCGGGCCGGTAATAGGCCGGACGCGCCGGCACCACGACACAGCCGGCCAGCACGATGGCGGCGGCCGCGAGTATCACCACGGTTCGAAAAGGCATGGCTGCGCCTCATGACGTTGCGGGAAAACGCCGCCGCGCCGGCACCGCGTGCCGTGCGGCGGCATGCGCATCAGGCCCAGTGGCCCGGAACCCAGCGCCACGCCGGGCCGCGCGCGACCCAGTGGCCCGGCACCCAGTGATAGCCGACGCGAACCACTTGCCAGTGGCCCGGGATCCACACGTAGCGGCCCTGCCGCCAGTGCCAGTGGCCCTGGTCCCACACGTAGCCCGCGCGCGGCGCCGGCATCACTTCGACGCGAGGCGCCGGCGGCGCGTAAGGCGCGACGATGACGGCCTGCGCGAAGGCGGCCGACGCAGCAAGCGCGGCCACGCATGCCGTGGCAAACCGCAATGGGGTGGAAAGCTTCATGAAAGACTCCGAGGTAGCAGGTATCGACCGGAAGCGGCCGTTCATGCGTTAAACGGCGCGGGCGAACGAAATCCGTCGCGATGCCGGCAAATAAATTTCGACGGAGCCGCACGCGTGTGGCGCGACCCGGATGCCACGATCCACGAGTTCGGGCATGGGCCATCACTTGCGCGGGGTTGCCCTGCTGTCACAACCCGGCAAAACTGCCCTCCGACAATGTTTGCCACCGGGATCCCGCTCGTTTCCGGCTCACGCACCGGCCACGCTCGCGCGCGGCCGGGCGGTTCCACATCTCGCGTCTCCACCAACGAAAACACCGACCATGTCGAACCAGGACAACTCCCCGATCCAGCCGAACGAGCCGGCCGCGTCCGTCTCGCGTCGCGGCTTCCTGAAACTCGCCGGCGTATCCGGCCTCGCCACCGCCGCCGGTGGCCTCGCGGCAGCCAGGGCCGCCGCGTCGAACCCGGACGGCACGCCCGAACAGGTCCACCTGACGTGGGGCAACGACCCGACGTCGGAAGTCGTGATCTCGTGGGCATCGCTCGCGTCGGCCGTCAATCCGCGCGCGCGCATCGTCGCCGACGGCGAGCCGGCGCGCACCGTGCACGGCGTCCAGCGCCTGTACACCGACGGCCTGAACGGCGAGACGGTGTTCGCGTACCACGCACGCGTGCACGGGCTGAAGCCCAATACGCACTACCGCTACGAGATCACGGCCGACAACGACAGCAACGCCGCGCAGCCGTTCTCCGCGAATTTCTCGACCGCGCCGCGCGGCCGCGCGCCGTTCCGCTTCACGAGCTACGGCGATCTCGCGACGCCGAACGGCGCGTGGGTGCTGTCGTCGCCGCAGAGCCGCTTCGCGGTGCAGGCCGTCGAGCAGTTCCAGCCGCTGTTCCACCTGCTGAACGGCGACCTCTGCTATGCGAACCTGAACCCCCCGCACCAGCCCGAGGTGTGGCGCGACTTCGGCAACAACAACCAGACGTCGGCCGCGAATCGGCCGTGGATGCCGTGCCCCGGCAATCACGAGATCGAGTTCAACAACGGCCCGCAGGGGCTCGACTCGTATCTCGCCCGCTATACGCTGCCGGAGAACGGCACGCGCTTCCAGGGTCGCTGGTACAGCTTCCGCGTGAGCTCGGTGCTGTTCGTGTCGCTCGACGCGGACGACGTGGTGTACCAGGACGCCGCCGCATTCGTCGGCGGCCCCGCGCCGCTCGTGCCGGCCGCGAGCACGGGCCGCCCGCCGATCGAGCCCGGCACGTCGTTCTACGTGCGCGGCTACAGCAACGGCGAGCAGACGCGCTGGCTCGAACACACGCTGCGTCATGCCGCGCATGACGACGACATCGACTGGATCGTCGTGCAGATGCACCAGGACGCGCTCAGTTCGTCGAAGACGGGCAACGGTTCGGACAAGGGCATTCGCGAAGCATGGCTGCCGCTGTTCGACCGCTACGGCGTCGACCTCGTGCTGTGCGGCCACGATCACGACTACGAGCGCAGCTACCCGGTGCGCGGCTGCAATCACCGTGCGGGCGTCGATGCGACGACCGGCGAAGTCGTCGAGACGCTGCAGCCGCGCCCGGTCGGCTCGAACGACCCGGACCGCACGAAGTTCGACACGAGCCACGGCACGATCCACCTGATCCTCGGCGGCGGCGGCACCAGCGCGCCGCTCGACGTGTACGGCGAGAACCCGGCGACCGGCTTTGCGCGGGCGAAGGTGTTCACGAAGCCGAACCGGCCGGTGCCGGGCACGGCGCCGAACACGTTCGTGCGCGAGCCGGCCGACGCGCTCGAGGATGCGATCTGGTCCGCGCGCCGCGATACGGGCACCGGCTACGGGATCGCCGTGTTCGATCACGACCCGGGCAAGCCGGGCGGACACACGACGATCACGATGCGCTACTACCACGCGCCGGGCGCCGACCAGCACCCGACCGCCGACTACGAGCTGTTCGAGACGATCGAGCTGAGCAAAAAGCGCAACGAACGGTGATCGGGCGGGCGCCCGTTGCGACGGGCGCCCAACGCGGCGCCGTCAGGGCGTGTGGCGGCGTGGCACGCGTTAGACTGCCCGCCTCGCACACCGGCCCATGAAGATGAGTTTCGAATACCACATCCACACGCCCCCGTCGGCCGACGCATTCGATGCGATCGCGAATGCGTTGCGGCAAGCACACGACGGCATCGACATCGATCGCGACCGACGGCAGCTTGAAGTCCGTGGCGACGCAGGCGGCTGGCCACTGGTCAGCCTGTCGACCGACGAAGGCGGTTTCTTCGTTGTCACGACGCTCGGGCCGACGCGAGACGCGATGCTCGACTCGATCGGCCGCGCGCTGTCCGCAATCGGCGCGGCGTGGCATATCGACGACGCATGACCAACTGCCCCGTTCGCCAGCTCGCCTGAACCGGCCGCACGCGCGGCGCCGACACCCTTCCAACGCCCGCCATTCGGCCCGCCCGGCTTCGCCCCTTTAAGCTACGCATGTCCAGGCGCGCCGCCCCGCGCCCGCATCGACCTCGCCCGTCTGGCGAGGTAAGGTGTAAACCCTTATTTTTGCTTGGTCTATTCTCAACCTAAACTGTGTCTACAGTTTGTAGACAATGAAATCATGTCCAGACAGAAGCTTCAGACCGCCTCACCGGATGCCGAATCCGGCGGCTCGGCGGATCGCAAGAACGTAATGGCGGAGACACTGCGGCGACGCATCGTGAGCATGGAGCTCGCGCCCGGCGCCGTGGTCGACGAGCTCGCGCTCAGCGAGGAATTCGGGCTCTCGCGCCCGCCGGTGCGCGAACTGATGCGCCAGATGGCGGCGGAAGGCTATCTCGAGCTCGAGCCGAACCGGCCGGCCCGCGTATCGCCGATGGGTTATCAGTCGCTGCGCAGCTTTTTCCTGGCCGCCCCGCTGATCTACGTCGCGACGACCCAGCTGGCGGCAAGCCACGCGACGGCGGAAGAAGTGGAACGGTTGAAGGCGATCCAGGCGCAGTTTCGCACCGCGATCGAGCAGAACGACCTGCAGGCGCGCGTGCTGCAGAACGACGCGTTCCACTTCGAGATCGGCCGGATTGCGCGCAACGCCTACCTGATGCCGAGCCTGCGCCGCGTGCTGATCGATCACGCCCGCCTCGGCAAGATTTTTTACCGGTCGCCGGCGACGACCGACATGCAGCAGGACCTGGAAGCAGCAGTTAAGCAGCACGACGAGATCATCGAAGCGATTGCGCAGCGCGACGCGCAGCGCGCCGGCGAGCTGGTCCGCAGCCACATGGAGCTGTCGCGCCGCCGCATGGCCGAGTACGTGATCCCGGAAGGCCTGGACGTACCCATCCAGTTTTAACGGCCGCACCAGACGGCGCACGCTTTCACGTGCGCCGCCTTCCCGCGCGATCGATCAGGACTCTTTACCGATATTGGATTTAGGAATGCATAAGGTCACATCGCTTCCGGCCGACGACAAGATGTGCGGCTGGTACCACACCAGCCGGCAGCGTCAGCCCAGGCCGTCGCACGGCGGGGAATCCAGCGCGCGCTGGGCCGTCGTGGGCGCGGGCTTCACCGGCCTGGCCGCCGCCCGGCAGCTCGCGCTGAATTTTCCGGATGACGAGATCGTCCTGGTCGACGCGCAGGAAGTCGGCTTCGGCACCTCCGGGCGCAACGCCGGTTTCGCGATCGACCTGCCGCACGACATCGGCGCAGACGACTACATCGGCGACATCCCCACCGCCAGGACGACGCTGAAGCTGAACGTGCTCGGCCAGACGATCCTGCGCCGGCTCGTCGGCGAGCACGGCATCGATTGCGCGATGAGCGCGTCCGGGAAATACCAGGCGGCCGTGGAAGCGCGCGGCATCGCCGTGCTCGACGCCTACCGCCGCGGTCTCGACAAGCTCGGCCAGCCGTACGAGATGATCGACGGCAAGGATCTGCCCGCGCATATCGGCACGTCGTTCTACCGGAAGGCGTTGTTCACGCCCGGCACCGTGCTGATCCAGCCGTCGGCGCTCGTGAAAGGGCTGGCCGACTGCCTGCCGCCGAACGTGACGCTGTACGAGCACACGCCGATCACCGACGTCGAGTACGGCGACAGAATCGTGCTCGCCCACCGCAACGGCCGGATCACGGTCGACAAGCTGGTGCTCGCGAACAACGCGTTCGGCATGCGCTTCGGCTTCCTGCAGCACACGATGCTGCCGGTCTTCCTGTATGCGAGCCTGACGCGGCCGCTGACCGGCGCCGAACAGGCGCAACTGGGCGGCAAGCCGTTCTGGGGCGTGATCCCGGCCGACCCGTTCGGCAGCACGCTGCGCCGCACGCACGACAACCGCATCCTGGTGCGCAACAGCTTCAGCTTCAACCCCGACGGCCGCCCGCGCGAGAAGTACCTGCCGCGCTTCGCCGACCGGCACCGGCTGTCGTTCGAGCGCCGCTTCCCGATGCTGCCGGACGTCGAGTTCGAGTACACGTGGAGCGGCTCGCTGGCGCTGTCGCAGAACCACAAGGGATTCTTCGGGCAGCTCGCGCCGAACGTCTACGGCGCGCTGTGCTGCAACGGCCTCGGCATCACGCGCGGCACCGTGACGGGCACGCTGCTCGCCGACTGGCTGGCCGGCAAGCGCAGCGACCTGGTCGATTTCCTGCTGGCAACATCAGGGCCGAACCGTACCCCGCCCGAGCCGTTCCTGTCGCTCGGCGTCAACTCGACCCTCTGGTGGGGGCAACGCAAGGCAGGACTCGAAAGCTGATCGGGCCGCCACGCGCGTCACCCCGTCAGGAAGCACCGGACAACCGATACCGATTCATGCATCACGCTTAGTAGACCATATCAATAGATCGCGCGACGGCATGCCGTGCGCCATTTCATGGAAGGAGACAGGCAATGTCAACGAATCACATGTCCATCGAGGATGTTCCGCTCAATGGATTCCACCAGTTGCTCACGATCCGCTCGGGCGGCGGCTGGCTCATGGACGGCTACGTGCTGAGCATCATCGGCGTCGCGATGGTGCAGTTTTCCGACGCGCTCGGCCTGACCGGCTTCTGGCAAGGCATGGTCGCCGCGTCCGCACTGATCGGCATCTTCTTCGGCGGCTTCATCGGCGGCTGGCTCAGCGACCGTCTCGGGCGGAAGAAGCCCTACTTCTTCGGCCCCGTGATCTTCTTCGTCTGCTCGCTCGCGCAGCTGTGGGTCCACTCGGGCGAAGCGCTGTTCGTGCTGCGCTTCCTGATCGGCATCGGCGTGGGCATCGAATACCCGGTCGCCGGCTCGCTGCTCGTCGAGTTCATGCCGCGCAAGTATCGCGGGCCGCGCCTCGCGATGCTGACGATCATCTGGTTCTTCGGCGCGGCGCTCGCGTACATCGTCGGCAACATCATCCTCGGCAGCGGCGGCCCCGACGCGTGGCGCTGGGTGCTGGCCAGCCCGGCCGTGATCGGTCTCGCGCTGTTCTTCGTGCGCATCGGCACACCCGAATCGCCGCGCTGGCTGCTCAGCAAGGGCCGTGTCGCGGAAGCCGACGACGTGATCCGGAAAGTCTACGGCCCGTCGTTCTCGGTGAAGAACCTGCCGGAGGAGCAAACCGAAAAGAAGATCTCGCTGTGGGCACTGCTGCACTCGGGCTACGGCAAGCGGATGCTGTTCGTGTCGGTGTTCTGGAGCTGCTCCGTGATTCCCGTGTTCGCCGTCTACTCGTTCGCGCCGCGCGTGCTCGAAGCGCTGCACCTGACTGGCAAGTGGGAATCGTTCGGCTCGGTGGCGATCACGTTGCTGTTCGTGGTCGGCTGCATCATCGCGACGTGGATCATCAACGAACTCGGCCGCCGCGCGATGGTGATCCACAGCTTCCTCTGGTCGGGCCTCGCGCTGCTGGGCCTCGGCGCCTGCTCCGGCGGCTCGGCGGTGCTGATCCTCGTGCTGTTCGGTGCGTATGCGGTGCTGATCGGCGGCGCGCAGGTGCTGCAGCTCGTGTACCCGAATGAAATCTTCCCGACCGACATCCGCGCATTCGCGGTCGGCATGGGCGCATCGCTGTCACGCATCGGCGCGGCTGTCGGCACCTGGCTCGTGCCGATCGCGCTGCAGACCGTCGGCATCGGCAACACCATGTACGCAGCGGCCGCCGTCTCGTTCGTCGGGCTGATCGCATCGCTCGCGCTCGCGCCCGAAACGCGCTCGCTCAGCCTGCAAGAGGCCGCGTCGCTCAACCACTGATCCCATTACCGGTGCACCGCTGCGCTCGCAGCGACGCACCTTTCGTCAACCCGACCGTTTCCCTTTCCGCGGAAGAACATCATGAATTTCGAAGGCATCTACACCCCGGCCATCACGCCCCTGAACGCCGCCGGCCAGATCGACAAGACCGCATTCGCCGACGTGATCGAATCGCTGATCGCGGCCGGCGTGCACGGCATCATCATCGGCGGCTCGACCGGCGAATACTATGCGCACACCGCGCAGGAGCGCTTCGATCTCGGTGCATGGGCGCGTGAAGTGATCGGCTCGCGCGTGCCGCTCGTGATCGGCACCGGCGCGGTGCGCACCGAGGATTCCGTCGAATACGCGAAGGCGGCCAAGGCCGTGCGCGCCGACGCGATCCTGGTCGGCTCGCCGCCTTACGCACTGCCCACGCAGCAGGAGAACGCGGCGCACGCGCTGGAGATCGATCGCGCGGCCGACCTGCCGATCATGCTGTACAACTACCCGGGCCGGATGAGCGTGTCGATGGACCGCGAATTCTTCCGCACCGTCTGCGACGCGTCGAAGAACATCGTCGCGATCAAGGAAAGCTCAGGCCAGACGGGCCAGTTGCACATGCTCGTGCGCGAGTTCCCGAACATCAGCGTGTCGTGCGGCTGGGACGACCAGGCGCTGGAGTTCTTCGCCTGGGGCGCGCGCAGCTGGGTCTGCGCGGGCTCGAACTTCCTGCCGGCCGAGCATATCGCGCTGTACCAGGCGTGCGCGATCGAGAAGAACTTCGACAAGGGCCGCCGGATCATGTCCGCGATGATGCCGCTGATGGATTTCCTCGAAGGCGGCAAGTTCGTCCAGTCGATCAAGTACGGCTGCGAACTCGCGGGCCTGCGCGCAGGCGGCGTACGTGCACCGCTGCGCGCGCTCGACGAACAGGAAAAGCAGACGCTGGCCACGATCGTGGCGGGCATCAAGCGTGAAGTCGCCGCCGTCACCGGAGGCCAGGCCTGATGACCGACCTGCTCAGCGCGCCTGAATATGCGGCGCTGGCCGCGGCGCTTCGCTTCCCGACCGGGCCGTTCATCGACGGCGCATTCCGCACGGCCAGTTCCGGCGATACCTTCGCGACCGTCAATCCGGCCACCGACGCCGTCCTCGCACAGATTGGCGCCTGCAATGCGGCCGACGTCGACCGCGCGGTCGCCAATTCGCGGCAGGCGTTCGAAGACGGCCGCTGGCGCAAGCTCGCGCCGTCGCACCGCAAGGCCGTCCTGCTGAAGTTTGCCGATCTGCTCGAGCAGCACGCGCACGAACTCGCGACGATGGAAAGCCTCGACAGCGGCAAGCCGATCCGCGAGTGCCAGACCATCGACGTGCCGGAGACGATTCATACGATCCGCTGGCACGCCGAGCTGATCGACAAGATCTATGACAACACCGCGCCCGTCGGCGGCAACGCGCTGGCGCTGGTCGTGCGCGAGCCGATCGGCGTCGTCGGGCTCGTGCTGCCGTGGAATTTCCCGCTGCTGATGCTCGCGTGGAAGATCGGCCCGTCGCTCGCGGCCGGCTGCTCGATCGTCGTGAAGCCGGCGAAGGAAACCACGCTCACGGCACTGCGCGTCGCGGAACTCGCGCACGAAGCCGGCGTGCCGGCCGGCGTCTTCAACGTGCTGCCGGGCGGCGGCAAGGAAGTCGGCGAGCCGCTGGGCCGTCACGCGGACGTCGACATGGTGAGCTTCACCGGGTCGACCGATACCGGGCGGAAGTTCCTCAAGTACGCGGCCGAATCCAACCTGAAGCGCATCGTGCTAGAGTGCGGCGGCAAGAATCCGGCGGTCGTGCTGCCCGACGCCCCCGATCTCGACGCGGTCGCGCAGCACATCGTCAACGGCGCGTTCTGGAACATGGGCGAGAACTGCTCGGCATCGTCGCGGCTGATCGTCCATGCCGACATCAAGGACGACCTGCTGCGGCGTATCGGCACGCAGATGCGCGAATGGAAGATGGGCAACCCGCTCGACCCGGCTCACCGGATCGGCGCGATGGTCAGCAAGGCCCACTTCGAGAAAGTGCGTTCGTACCTCGAGCAGGCCGGTGCGGAGCACCTGCACGTCGCGTTCGGCGGCCAGACCGACGGCGGCATTTTCGTCGAGCCGACCGTGGTGGACGGCGTGAGCCCAAGCAGCCGGCTGTTCCGCGAGGAGATCTTCGGCCCGGTCCTGTCGGTCACGACGTTCACGGACATCGGCGAAGCGATCGCGCTGGCCAACGACTCGGTCTACGGGCTCGCCGCGTCGGTCTACACCGGCAGCCTGAACCAGGCGATCCGGCTGTCGCGCGAGATCCGCGCGGGTGTCGTGACCGTCAACTGCTTCGGCGAAGGCGACGTGACGACGCCGTTCGGCGGCTACAAGGAATCCGGATTCGGCGGCCGTGACAAGTCGGTCTGGGCGCACGACCAGTACACCGAGATCAAGACCATCTGGATCGACGTACCCGCGGATCTCGCGTAAGCGCGCCGCGTTGCATGGCCGGTTGCAGCCGCCGCCGCGTGTGGCGGGCGCAACCGGAGTTTCCGTTTGCGGCGGCAGCACGCGCGGGCGGAACCGAATCATCCGAAATCGAATTTGAATGTTGAAACAGGCAGGAAGCATGAAGCGCAAGAATAAGGCAACGCTCGCCGGGCTCGGCGCGGTGTTGTTGTGGGCCTCCGTCGTCGCCCTCGTTCGTGGAGTGAGCGAAAGTCTCGGCGCGACCGGCGGCGCCGCGATGATCTATACGGTGGCATCCGCGCTTCTGCTGTTGACGATCGGCTTCCCCGATCTCAGCAAATTCCCGAAAAACTATCTGCTCTGGGGCGGGCTGCTGTTCGTCGCGTACGAGCTGTGCCTGTCGCTGTCGATCGGCTACGCAAGCAACGGCCAGCAGGCGATCGAAGTCGCGATGGTCAACTATCTGTGGCCGAGCTTCACGCTGGTCGCGGCAATCGTGTTCAACAAGCAGCGCGCCAACCTGCTGGTCGTGCCCGGCGTCCTGCTGTCGATGCTCGGCATCTGCCGGGTGCTCGGCGGCGACCAGGGCCTCGATCCGGCCGGCATGCTGCACAACGTCGCGGACAATCCGCTGAGCTACGGCCTCGCGTTCTTCGGCGCGCTGATCTGGGCCGGCTATTGCACGGTCACGGCGCGCCTCGCCGACGGCAAGAACGGCGTCACGCCGTTCTTCATGCTGGTGGCGCTGGCGCTCTGGATCAAGTTCGCGATCGAAGGCGGGGGCGGCATGACGTTCAGCCTGCACGCGGTCATCTACATCGTGCTGGCGGCATCGGCGCTGGGGTTCGGCTATGCGGCCTGGAATACCGGCATCATGCACGGCAACGTGACGGTCATCGTCGGTGCGTCGTACTTCACCCCGGTGCTCGCCGCCATGCTCGCCGCGACGCTGCTGCATGCGCCGCTGTCGATCGAATTCTGGCAAGGCGCATTGATGGTTTGCGGCGGGTCGATCCTGTGCTGGCTCGCGACGCGCGGCCGACGCCGTGAGAAAACCGCGCCCGTTCGCGTCGGCAACGAAGCGCAGGGCAACTGCCAGGGCTGACGATGCCGGGCGCTTTCGTTGCGACGCCGCTCGACAGCACCCGGTGGTCCTGCAAACCGCCAACCACTCGTACTAGCTGCGCGACTCCAGCGCGATACGCACGGCCAGCCCGGCCAGCACCGTACCCATCAACCAGCGCTGAGCCGACGCCCAGACCGGCCGCCCGGCCAGAAAGCCCGCGATGCCGCCGGCCATGCAGGCAATCAGCGCATTCACGCTGACACTCACCGCGATCTGCACGCAGCCGAGCGCCAGCGATTGCGCGAGCACGCTGCCATGCCCGGGCGATATGAACTGCGGCAGAAGCGACAGATACATCACCGCGATCTTCGGATTCGCGAGGTTCGTGACGAAGCCCATCGTGAACAGCCTGGCGCGGCTGTCGTGCGGCAACTGCCGGACCTGGAACGCCGAGCGACCGCCCGGCTTCAGCGCCTGCCATGCCAGGTACGCCAGATAAAGCGCACCGGCGAAACGCAGCGCGTCGTACGCATACGGCACGGCCATCACCAGCGCGGTGATGCCGAGCGCCGCGCACACCATGTAGAAAACGAACCCCGACGCGACGCCGCCGAGCGACACCAGCCCGGCACGGCGGCCCTGGCAGATCGAGCGTGACACCAGGTAGATCATGTTCGGCCCGGGTGTCAGCACCATGCCGAGCGACACGAGTCCGAAAGCGAGCAAGGTAGGCACGGCCGGCACGGAATTCTCCTTCGGGGCGAAGCGGTCAGGGACGAGTTCGAACAATGTATTGCATCTCGAACGCCATCGGCATGAATAAACTGCAAGCCGCCCATGAGCGCTGTTCATCGCACCGGCCGTTCGTTACCGGCTCTTTTTCGCGCGTGTGTGGATCGCCTTCGCCGCCTTCGCGCGTTGTGCGTCGACGAGCCGCACGAACTCGTCCGCGACCGCGTTGCCGGCCGTATTCCACGACAGCCGCACCGAGCGATGCAGCCTCGGCGACAGCTCCAGCACGCGGCCGCCGAACGGCGTGTACGTGAGCGTGATGCGCGGCACGATCGACACGCCCATGCCCGCCTCCGCCATCGACAGAATGGTGCGCATCTCGACCACGTTGAACGCGGCCCGCAGCGGAACACCGCTGCGCGCGAAGTAATCCGCGATCACCGGCCCGCATCCAGCCTTCGAGAAAATGAACGGCGCCGCGGACAACTGCTTCGCCGACACGCTCTTGCGGCCGGCGAACATGCCGTCCGCCGCCACGGCGACGAAGTCCTCGTCGAGCAGCGGCAGATCGTGCGCGAACGTCTTCGCGCCGGCCACCACGCCGACATCGGCCGTGCCGTCGTCGATCCACCCTTCGACTTCGCTGTCCGTGCCTTCGAGCAGCACCGCCGACACGCCCTGGTGCATCTCCTTCAACGCCTCGAGCGCAGGGACGACGAACGCCAGCGACACGCTCGGCAGCGACGCGACCACCAGCTTCCCTTCGAGCTTGCCGCGCGACAGGCTGAACTGCTGGCGCAACAGCTGGGCTTCCCGCACCACGCTCTGGACGTACGGCCACAAGCGTTCGCCCGCTGCCGTCAGGACGACCGGCTGCCGGTCGCGCCAGAGCAGCTTGACTTCCGTGATGTCTTCCAGCTCGGTCAATGCATGACTGATCGCGGATTGACTGCGGCTGAGCCGATCAGCCGCAGCCGTGAGCGAACCGAGTTCGACCACGGCCGCCAGGGCCTGCAACTGGGCCAGCGTCATCGACGCCTCCTTGTTCAAAGATATGAATACCGTACATGAGACGGCAAATCGTCATGAATTATATTGAACCGCCGAAATGATCACGCCGACGCTTCCGGTGGCGCGTCGCGGCCGGCGCCGAATGTCCTTCGCAACGCTCAGGTAAGATGCATCCTCGAACCGCATGTCGATTGCCTGCGGCCCCGGCCGCACAACGGCGCGGCGCCACGCGATCGACTTCCGGTTCACGCCAATCCAGAACAAATGCGTGCAAGACACACGCGACCGCCACGAGCGCCATCGACCGCGCTCGCTGCCGGATATGCCGCGACATGCCATTCCATGATGCATTTCAATCTGACTGAAGGTGTGCTGGTCTCCAGCCTGCAGGGGCTCAGCGCGTTCGACCTGACCGGCATCGCCATTGCGCTGCTGCTGGGCGGCATGGCCAAGGGAATCACGGGCATCGGCGTGCCGCTGATCGCGATGCCGATACTCAGCCAGTTCCTGCCGATCCGGCATGCGGTGCTGCTGCTGTCGATGCCGATCATCCTGGGCAACATCCCGCAGGCGCTGGAAGGTGGCCAGTTGCTGGCGACGGCACGCAAGATCGCCGCACCGATCGCGGGCACCGTGATCGGCAATATCGTCGGCGTGGCGATCCTGCTGTCGCTCAATCCGGGTCATGCGCAGGCGGCGTCCGGCGCGCTGCTGATCGTGGCTGCGGCGCTGATGCTCGCCGCGCCGAAACTCAACCTGCCGGACGCGTGGCAAAAGCCTGTCGGCTTCGCGCTCGGATTCGGTGCGGCGCTGATGGAGAGCATCGCGTCGGTTCCCGGCCCGCTGCTCGCCACTTACCTGATTTCGTCCGGGGCAACCGGACGCGTCTTCACGAAGCAGATTGCGATCATCCTCGTGGTGTCGATCGTGACGCTGATCACGACGTTCAGCGGCGCCGCGCACGCGAGCGGCGCCGACCTCGCGATCTCGGCGGCAGCCAGCCTGCCGGCCATTGCCGGCATGTGGCTCGTTCGCCCGCTGCGGGACAAGATGTCGCCCCGCCTCTTCAGGATGGTCGTGCTGCTGTTCGTGCTCGTCGCGGCATCGCAGATGATCTGGAAATCGGGCGTGTTCCGCCACGGTGGATCGCACGTTACCCAGATGGACAACGCGCACGCGAACAAGAATTAATAGATGGCGCAATGCCATCGATCGCGCATGCGTTCTGAAAGCTGCAAAGCGTAGTATTCGCGGACCCGGCGTTTCGCCCCGCCCGACGGCGTGGACGAGACGTCACCGACTTTGCTGCTCGCGCGCTGACGCCCACGTCGGCGCTGCCGCGCTTTCAGAGGCATGAAATGGAAACCTACGTATTGCTCGGCTGCGGATTCGGCCTTGGCCTGTTGATCGCCATCTGGGGCATCTGGCAACTCAAGTAGCGCTGCCAGCCCCGTCCACACGCAAGCAATCCGTAGGGAGACGGACGGGAAACTGTAGTTTGCGTCGGTATTCGCCACCCATCTCCTTCGCAGTCCGATTCATCTATCCGACGGCATCAGCGACTCATGCCTGCTTCCGCTCGACAGCAAACGCGATCGCGCCGTATCGAAGCGCGCGCACTCGGCCTTGAGCCAGTCCGAAAACACCACGGTACGCGGATCATCGGGATTGCGTGACAACAGCATGTAGCGCGCCGGCGCACGCACGTGCGTGCCGAAGACATCCACGAGCCGTCCGCTCGCGATCTCGTCGTGCACCAGCGCGGCGCGCCCCATCGCGACACCCTGATGGTTCAGCGCCGCCGTGATTGCCAGGCTGGAAAAATTGAACTGCGGGCCGTCAAGATGCGCCGTCCACGCCGGACGGACCGCCTCCAGCCACGTGCGCCACTCCACGAATTCGGGTGCACCGCCCCACGGAGCCGCGTCGTGCAGCAGGACGACACCTTCCAGCGATTCGCCGCTGGCAAAGGCCGGATGCTGCGCCAGGTACGCAGGCGTGGCGACTGGAAACAGGATTTCGTCGAGGATCACCTCGGCATGCAGCCGATCGTACTGCACCGGGTCGTAGCGCACTGCCACATCGATGTCGTCGGTTTCCATGGCCTGACGATCCAGTACCTGAAACTCGGCCTTCACGCGAACCGGCACATTCGGTTGTTGCCGGTGAAATTCGGACAGGCGCGGCATCAGCCATTGCAGCGCGAGCGACGGCAGGCAGCTGACCTGCAGCGGGGCGTCCGACACGCCGAGCGCCTGAAGCGTGCGATTGATGTCGACGAACGCGCTCGACATCGTCCCGAGCAGGATCTCGCCCTTCTCGGTCAACTTCAGTCCACGCGCCTGGCGCACGAACAGTGGATAACCGAGCCGGTCCTCCAGGTTCCGGATCTGCTGGCTCACGGCGCTTTGCGTCAGGTTGAACGCCTGTGCCGTCTTCGTGAAGCTCAGCAACCGGCCGGCCGTTTCAAAGCAGTGCAACGCACCCAGGATCGAACCGTCGAGTCGCATGGATATAAGTCAGGCTAATGCATTCATTAGAAATCGGCGCTTTTGCGCAGGCTTCCCGGATCGTAGCATTCCAGCCACATATCTCGTTTATCCGATGCAAACCCGAACCATGCCCCTCACGCTCCAGCCCGCCGATCTATTAGCCAAACTGCAATCCAACCACCCGCTGCTGTGGCTGAATCCCCATGCCGGCAGCCCGATGCCGCACGACGCGCCCGGGCTCGACGCCATTGCGATGGCCGAAGCGCGGCTGGCACGCTGCGAACCGCTGATGGCCGAGCTGTTTCCCGAACTCGCGGCGAGCGCGGGGAAAATCGAATCGCCGCTGATGCCGGCCGACAGCCTGCAGCGCGTGGTGTCGCGCCCCGCAGACGCATCCGGCACCTGGTTCATCAAGCGTGACGACGCGTTGCCGATCGCCGGCTCGATCAAGGCGCGCGGCGGCTTTCATGAAGTGCTCGCGCTCGCGGAGTCGATCGCGATCGAACACGGGCTGCTCGAACCCTCGGGTGACCGGCGGATCCTCGCATCGGCCGCCGCACGCGAACGGTTTGCCGCGCACACCGTCATCGTCGGCAGCACCGGCAATCTCGGCCTGAGCATCGGCGTGATGGCCGCCGCGCTGGGGTTCGAGTCGGTCGTTCACATGTCGACCGACGCAAAGCCGTGGAAGAAGGCGCGCCTGAGACAACGCGGCGTTCGCGTGATCGAACATGACGGCGACTACGCGCAAGCCGTCGCGGCCGGACGCGCGCAGGCATGCGATCAGCCGCGCAGCCACTTCGTCGACGACGAAGGCTCGCTGATGCTGTTCCTCGGTTACGCGGCCAGCGCCCGGCATCTCGCCGCGCAGCTCGCCGAGGCGGGCCGCCGCGTGGACGCGACGCACCCGCTCTTCGTCCATATTCCGTGCGGCGTCGGCGGCGCGCCGGGCGGCATCGCGTATGGCCTCAACGCGCTGTTCGGCGAGCATGTGCATTGCTTCTTCGCCGAACCCGTCGCGTCGCCGTGCATGCTGGTTCAACTGGCCGCCGGCCCCGGGAAGCCCGTGTCCGTCTACGACGTGGGGCTCGACAACCGGACCGAGGCCGACGGCCTGGCCGTCGCGCAGGCATCGCACCTCGTCAGTCCGCTGATGGCGCCGCTGCTGTCGGGCGTCTTCACCGTCAGCGACGCGCAGCTCTACGCCCAGTTGCTTGCGGTTCAACACGCGACGGGCGTGGAACTCGAACCGTCGGCCGCCGCTGCCGTCGGCGGTCCCGGCTGGCTGACGCAGTCCCCGGCCGGCCGCGACTACGTGCATCGCCACGCGATCGACCTGCGACAGTCCACGCAGGTCATCTGGGCAACGGGCGGCTCGCTCGTGCCGCCGGAAGAACATCGCCGCTTCCAGTCTCATGCGAAAGCGCTCGCCGGCGCCGCTGCCAACACGTGACGCGTCGGGGCCAGCGTCCAGCCTCGTTCCCGAAGACGCGTTAGACTGTCCCGATGGAACAATGCCGTTATTGCCAGAGAATCCGCGATGAATGGGATTGCCACGGTGACGAATGCCGCCGGGCAATCGCCAAGGCGCTGCGCCGGCAGCGCGCGGGCCTGCCCATGGTGCCCGATCGCATCCGCAACGAACTGCCGTCCGGCGCGCACGCAGGAGG
>NZ_JAAGPB010000164.1:0-237 GCF_017104585.1 Burkholderia sp. Ac-20392 | reverse complement strand
AAAAAAAAAAAAACAAACTACAATATCTACTCAAATTACTTGAATCTAATAACAATGTAGAAGAAACGTAATATTTATTCTAAGCCAAGCTATGTATATAAATACTGTCACTATACTAAATAATCCCGCACTACCATCGTACGGAGTGACTACAAACACATTCACAAGCTGTACACTTCACACCACTAACTGTGACATCACGACACCCTAGCCATCTACCATTATGACAACCTCAAT
>NZ_JAAGPB010000163.1:0-16706 GCF_017104585.1 Burkholderia sp. Ac-20392 | reverse complement strand
CAGGCGAGCAGGCGGCCGGTCCATCCGGAAGGAAAAAGCACCACGTCGAAGCGCTCCGCGCGTTCATTGCCGGGCGCCACGGCTGTGCGCCGGCGCGGATGGTTCGATCCGCATGACGAGCACGTGACACCTCACACGCCGCGTGCCCGTCGTGCGAACCAGTGTGGGTGACGTGCCGGCGAGCGTCAAGCCGCGCGGCGGCGAAGCTGCGCGCGATGCGGCGAGCCGGCCACACGTGCCGCACCGGCGTCGCCACGCCGCCATTACCGCCCTGGTGCATCCTGCTCGGGGCTAGCGTGTCCTTTGTATCACGTTGTGATATATAATTCAGGCAGATCATCCGTGCGTGCGACGTCGGCGGAACACCACTCCGCCGAACGCGACACGCCGACATGGGGAAGGAGACATCATGCTGATCAATAGCGACTTCGAAATGGGCTACCTCGTGATCGCGTTCGCGCTGCTGGGCGTGATCCTGTTCGGCGCGCTGCTGACGGCGCTGCATCTCGAACGGTGGCATCCGAAGCTGGTCGGCGCCGCGCTCGGCGCGTTGCTGGGCATCGTGCTGATCGAAGCGATGCCGATGCTGACATGAACACGGGCCGGCGCCCATTCGTCCGATCACGCGCCGTGCGGGGTCGGAACGACCGGCGCCCGACACGGAGGCCGTCATGGCTTCGCCGCTCTGCCTGACCTATCGCCAGTGCGGGATTCGCGCGGTCGCGCTCGTCGACCCGGTGGCCGGCGAAGGGCTCGAACTCGGCGCGCTGTACGAGCCGCTCGCCGTCGTGGTGTGGCGCGACGCCAGCGGATGCCACGAAGCGCACCTGCTCGACCCGAAACATCACGTGTTCCGCAACGACGCGGACGCGCTCAGGATCTCGATCGCGCTGGCCAAGCGTTTCATCGACACGATGCTCGCCGGCACGTTCATGCCCGCCGGCTGACGGCCGGCCGCGGCGCCCTTCGTCCTTCGTCATGCTGGAGGCGACATGGAACACGGTATCGTCCAGACGCTCTTGCTGCTCGCGCTCCTCGTATTCGCGGTGCTGTTCTTCACGGCCGGGCGCGGCCGCGACCGCACGCGCGACAGGCTGCTGCACCGGCCCGCGCGACGCTCGTCACGCTCGCATCCGCATCATCATCCGTAATCGCGTCATCACGCGACCGCACCGCGCATAAAAATCGGCCGGCGGCCGCGCGTCGAACGACGCGCATGCCGCCGGCCTTCCAGTGGAGGTCCGGTACCGCGAGCGCGACGCGCGATGCGCGCCTACACGCCCCACATCACGTGCCGCCCCTGTTCGTGAGCCGCACGCATCATGTCCAGCAGCGGCCACGCGCGCTGCGCGAGCCCGCCCGCATGCGGCGACACCTCGTCGCGCAGCGCCTGCGTCGAATGCTCGTGTGCGCGTTCGCGCGCCGCATCGTCCCTGATGGCCTGTTCGAGCCGCGCGATCGCACCCGGCAGCTCGTCGGTGGAAATCACGCCGCGGACGTCGAGCCCCTTGCCGACCAGCCCCAGCAGATACTGCGCCAGGTCGCGCAACATCACGATATCGGGTGCGGCGGAGGATCGAAACGTGATCAGCATCGTCATTTCCCCTTGTCGTCGCCGCGAACCGTACGGCGCATCGTGCCGCCGGTCGCGGCGAGGCCCGGTGGCCATCCCGCTGCGCGTAAGCGCCGCCCGTTCTTCTGAACCGGACGTTCGCCCGGCACGATGCGCGCGTCGCGCGGCCGGGTTCGTTTGTGGCGTAAAGGCCGGATACCACCAAGGCCTGCCTTGATTTTATATCACATTGTGATGTATTCAAGCGCACCGACCCTGAATGGCCGCAATCCCGTGGCGAAGGCGCCGACGGGTGCGGCACGCACCGTGTGATGCGCGCCGCTTCTCCCCGTTACTTGCAGTCGCCCACGCGCTTGCCGCGCCACGTCCACGCGAGCGTGTACGCGCCAGCCTGTGCGTGCTGCCCGTGCAGTTGCCCCTTCAGGTCGTAGCTCGTCGGCGTGACTGCGCCCGTCACCGTGCCGTTGCCGCGCCCCTGTTCGTTCGCGCAGGACAGCGCGACCTTCAGCGTCGTGCCCGCGTAGTCCCAGTTCGTAATCGTGCAGTGGACGTTGTCACGCTGCAGGCGGGCGGCCATCGTCTTGCGCAGGTTTTTCGCATCCGCATCGGTCAGGCACTGGTCCGGCATCGGATCGGTGCCTTGCGGCAGCGGCTTGCCGTTCAGCGTGTACGCGGTGTCGTCGTGCCAGATGCCTGGCGATACGGTCTGCGCAAAGGACGCAGCGGTGAAGCCCGCGAGCACGGTGGCGGACAATGCGCGCGCGCCGTGGCGCAGGAAACGGGTGGCAGTCGTGGCGGCGATCGTCATGAAGTCTCTCGGAAAGGATTTGTTGTTGATTCGAAGCGCGCGAATCTTACCAAATCTTTCCGACGAAACCGGCGAATTGTTTTCTATTGCTTACGATCTGACGCGATACGTCAGGTTGAATCGTTTTCATCCGCCAGGTGAGCCGCTTTGCCCGCCCGCTACCCGACATTCATCGGCAACAACACCATCTGCTTGCCCTCGACATGCAGGCGCGCCTGCAGCTCGACGGGCGTCTGGTTGTGCAGCCAGGCCGTGAGGAAATTCACGCGCCGGAAGATCAGCTTGCTCGCGAAACACACCGAGTTCGGGTATTCGTCGAGCGTCGACGATGCGAGGTTCATGAATTCGACGACGGGATTCGTGCCGAACGCGATCCGGTAGTCGGCCGCGATGCCGTGGCGGCGGCAGTGCGCGACATAGTAGTCAAGCGAATCGGTGATCGTATGGCGCAGCCGTTCGAGATGTTCGTGACCGTCGTACGCCTTCGCGTCGACTTCGCCGACCGCGAGAAAGATCACGTTGCGGAAGTGCCCGGGAAACAGCCGGTTGACCCACAGCAGCGCGTGCATGCTCGCGCCGCGATGCTTGCCGACCAGCAGCACGGCCGTCGGCTGCAACGGGTCGGGCTTGCCCGGCGCGTCGGCCTCGTCGATCTCGGGCGGCTTGCCCGAGAACAGTTCATCCTCCTTGGCGAGCTGCAGGCGCGTATAGGCGTAGTGGCGGTTGATCATGAAGCACAGCGCGATCACCGCGCTCGTCACGAGCACCGTGAGCCAGCCGCCCGCCGTGAACTTCTCGATCAGCGTGATAACGAGCACGGTCGCCGTCACGCTCAGCCCGAGTGCCGACAGGAAGAAGTGCTTGAACCAGCCCTGTTCGCGACGATGGCGCCACCAGTACGTGCACAGCCCGAGCAGCGACAGGCTGAACGTGAGGAACACGTTGATGCTGTACAGCACGACGAGCACGTCGACGCTGCCGTGCGTCCACAAGAGGATCAGCAGGCTCGACAGCCCGACGACGATGATGCCGTTCTGCCGCACGAGGCGCCCCGACAGGTCGCGAAAATGGCGCGGCACCCACGAATCCGACGCCATGTTCGACAGCACGGCCGGGCCGTCGAGGAAGCCCGTCTGCGCGCCGACCATCAGCAGCCCGGCCTCGAACGCGAGCACGGCCGCGAGCAATGCGTGGCGCGCGAACGCCGAACCGAGCCCGAGATGGTCGATCACGCTGCCGAACACGACCGCGTTGAGCGTCTCGCCTTCGACGGGCCGTGCGTGCCACAGCATGTACAGCAGGATGATGCCGCCGGCCGTGAACGCGAGCGACGTCGACATGTACCACATCGTCACCTTGCCGTTCGGCACGCGCGGATCGGCGAGCATGTTCACGTTGTTCGACACGGCCTCGAGGCCCGTATAAGTGCCGCCGCCGAGCGAGAACGCGCGCATCAGCAGCGCGAGCATCACGAATACGCCGAGCGACTGCGACATCCCGTGCGCCTCGTGCACGGCATCGGGCACGATCATCGCGAGGTTGCTGCCGTGCACGGCGACGCCGTATACGATCAGCGCGAAGTGCAGGATCACGAAACCGATGAAGATCGGCAGCAGCACCATGATCGATTCGCGCATCCCGCGGAAATTGAGCCCCGTCATCAGCAGGATCAGCACGATCTCGGTCGTGAGCTTGAACGCCTGCGCGCTCACCGGCAGCAGGCTGAAGAACGCGTCGACGCCGCTCGCGAGCGACGTCGCGACGGTCAGCACGTAGTCGACCAGCAGCGCCGCACCCGACACGAGCCCCGGCTTCGAGCCGAGCAGCGACGTCGCGACGCGATAGCCGCCGCCGCCCGTCGGGAACAGCTCGATCACCTGGTTGTAGCCGAGCGCGATGATGAACACGGTCGCCGCGGTCGCGAGCGCGAGGAACAGCGCGAGCGGCGTGTGGTGCGCCAGCGCGAGGAACGCTTCTTCCGGGCCGTAGCACGACGACGACAGGCCGTCGGCGCCGAGCCCGACCCAGGCCAGCAGCGGCGTCACGGCGATCGCATGCCGCGTGCGCGGATCGAGCGGGTCGAGCGGCTTTCCGACGAGCAACTGCCACACCTTCTGGAACGTGGTCATGGTCCCCTCCCGGCACGCCCGGCGCCACGCGCTGCGTGATCCTTTAAAGCTAATCGACGCACGGGCGCGGCGCCAGTCCGCATCTTCCATAGGGGCCGCACGGCGGCCCGGCACCGCTTTCAGCATGTAAGCGGACAACGCCGGCGGCCATGCGCCGAATCGGCCGTTTACACGCATTCGCGCAACACGGCGAACCGGCCCGGCTACCTTTCCGGCCGCCTTCACGCGCGTGCCGGCCCCGCCCGGCGCATCGGCCGCCGCCGCGCCCGGCCGCATCGTTCCCGCGAACGCGTCGCCGTTGCGGTCCGGCGTGTTCAGCGGCGAATCGGCCAGCACCGCCGGCACCGACAGGCGGCCGCTGTTCACGAGCTTGCGCGCGAACTCGCAATCGCGCGCAAGCTTCAGCGTCGCGTCGCGGAACACGCGCGACACCGGACTCTTCGGCGTGATGAAGTCGGTCGAGCGCGTCGAGTTGCGGATGTTCTCGTCGGCGGCGAACTCGCGCTCGCTCGCATAGGTATCGAGCAGGCTGTCGGCGGAACCGCCATCGAGCACGAGCTTCAGCTTCCATGCAAGGTTGTCGGCGTCCTGCACGCCACTGTTCGCGCCGCGCGCGCCGAACGGCGACACGCCGTGCGCGGAGTCGCCCGCGAACAGCACGCGGCCGTGACGGAACGACTCCATCC
Source organism: Burkholderia sp. Ac-20392 (assembly GCF_017104585.1). Lineage (NCBI taxonomy): Bacteria > Pseudomonadati > Pseudomonadota > Betaproteobacteria > Burkholderiales > Burkholderiaceae > Burkholderia > Burkholderia sp. Ac-20392. The sequence continues at coordinate 11,510 of NZ_JAAGPB010000163.1, read as the reverse complement.
GCTGGCAACGGAACGTATAGACACTCACCCATTCGAGTTCGAACTCGACGTCCGGCCCGAGCAGCGCGCGCACGCGCGGGATCACGCGCTCCGGCTGCTTCTCGGCGACGGGGTCGGCATCCCAGCCGAGCTGGAAGTCGATGCGCCACACGTTGTCGGGCTGGCGATGCAGCAGCACGGACTGATTCGGGTGAAACGGCGGATCGAACCAGAACCAGCGTTCGGTCGGAAACTCCGCCTTCATCTTCACGTCGGCGATCAGGAAGCGGTCCTTGAACGTACGGCCGTGGCTTTCGAGGCCCATCATCGTGCGCATCGGGCTGCGCGAGCCGTCGGCCGCGATCACGTACTGCGCGCGCAGCGTCGCGACGCCTTCCGGCGTCTCGATCGTCAGCACCGCGTGTTCGGCCGACTGGTCGATACCCGTCACCTTGTGCTTCCAGCGGATGTCGATGTTCGGCAACTCGAACGCGCGGTCGGCCAGATAGCCTTCGACGTAGTACTGCTGCAGGTTGATGAACGCGGGGCGCGCGTGCCCTTCCTCGGGCAGCAGGTCGAACGCGTACAGCTGCTCGTCCTGCAGGAACACCTTGCCGACGTGCCAGCTCACGCCCTTGTCGACGAAACGCTCGCCGCAGCCGAGCCGGTCGAAGATCTCGAGCGTGCGCTTCGCGAAGCAGATCGCGCGCGAGCCGGTCGACAGCGTGTCGTCGTCGTCGAGCAGCACGACGGGCACGCCCTGCTGCGCGAGGTCGATCGCGGCCGCAAGGCCCACCGGGCCCGCGCCGACGACGATCACCGGGTGCACGGTCGTGTCCTGCGTACGCGGACGGTATTCGAACTTCAGCGTCTGGTAATCGATGTTCATGGTCGCCATCCGCTCCTCAACCCTGCCGGGCGCTCGTCGGCACGCCCGTCATCCCGCCCGTCGCCTGCCGGCGTGCCGCGCCGCTCTCCCGCGTGCAATTCCTGTCAACCGCCACGTCTCGCTCCTTGCTTCCTGTTGATTCGTAACGGCGCCGTCTCGCGGCGCCCGCATGCCGCATTTCTTGATCGGCGACAAATCCTGGATTTACGAATAGTAAAACCAATTACGAATAGTGAAATCAACGTAAACCCTAGGCGAAGCGTCGACGACGGGATAACCATATGAACGAAACGCCAAGCCGAGCTTGGCCGGCGCTGCTAATATCAAGCTACGAGGCGGCCCGTTCGGCCGCCGTTTTTCCTTCTTACGCCGATGATTCCGCCCACCATTCCCGAGCTGGTCGCCCGTGCCGGGCAACTGCCGTATCTACGGGATCACCTCGCGCTCGCCGATGGCGGCACCGCAAGCGCGACCCTGCCCGAGCGCACGCTCGGCAGCGCCTACGAACCGATCTACGACGTGACGATGCCCGGCGCGCCGCAATCGACGTCGTTCGCCGACGCGATCGAGCGCTACGGCGACGAGCTCGGCTTCCAGGCCGTCACGTTGGTGACGGGCGCGCCGCACGATCCGGTCGACTCGGCCGTCGACGACCAGACGCTCGTCGCGATCGACCGCCTGTCGCGCGCGCTGCATGCGATCAATTTCTTTGGCGCACAGCGCCACGGGCTGCTGTTCCTGCGCGTGCACGAACGGCTGCTGAAGAGCGTGAAGTACGACCACGGCAAGCATTTCTCGTCGGTGCTGCAGCGCTTCGGGCTGCCGACCGAGCGGATCGTGATCGAGCTGCCGGCAGTAGCGGTCGCGCACAAGACCTTCCTCGGCTACCTGACGCGCAGCTACCAGCATCACGGCTTCAAGGTCGCGGACAAGCTGCCCGACCCGGGCCGCATCCTCGCGGTCGAATCGGAGATGGCGCGCCCGGACTACATCAAGATGGATGCGGGCATCGCGTTGCGCGACGGGATGGTCAAGGCGCTCGTCGCCTATGCGCAGCGCGTGCGGATTCCGCTGATCTTCGACGGCGTCGTCGACGAAACGCAGTGCGAGCTGCTGCGCCAGTACGACGTGCGGTTCATGCAGGGGCCCGTGTTTGCGAAGGTCGTGACGGCCTGAGCCTGAGTGGATGAGGTCGTCCGCACACGCGTGGCGCCGTGTGCCGAATGTGGAATACCAGTGATGTGACGGGGGATCGGGCCGCCTGGCTTGGCCCGTCGCCCGATGTCCCGCGGGGTGTTGCCGGCCCCATGGAAAGACCGGCTTCGCGGGAGCGTATGCGCCTCGTTGCCGGCACAGTCGGTGTCGGCGATTACCTACCGCTTACGCCCTTCCGCCATCGTCGTACTTGGGCAGGTCGTCGCCGATCTCGATGCCCGGGAAGCGATCCCCATACCAGACATGCCAGGCCGGACGCAGCCGTGACGGCTCGTCGAGCGTCGCGGAATTGATCTCGACCGTCTTGGGTGCATCGATTTGCCGGTATTCGAGCTGGGCGCCGCAACGGCCACAGAAGCGCCGCTCGCCCCACGCGCTCGACGCATAGACCGTCGGCTCTCCTTGCAGGTATTCGAACGCGTCGATCGGCACCGATGCCGACGCGACGACCGCCGCGCCGGTCGTGCGCTGGCAGAGCCGGCAGTGGCAAAAACCGGCGTCGGTCGGAACATGGGCGATCCGGTATCGAATCGCGCCACATGCGCATCCGCCTTCCATCGGTTCTGCGTGAGACATGGCAACCCTCTTCGTCGGTGAGCTGGCGAACGATCATGCGCGCGGTTCGCCCGCGGCACAACCGGCGGCGGCGGTGTCGCTCTCGTGCGTTATCGCCGGTGCCGGCGACGGCACCGCTACCGATCGCGTTCCTTGCTCAAGCCGTCTGCCCGAGCCGCTGTGCAAGCGCCCTCAGCTTCGGCCCGACCTGCGTACGGAACACGTCCTCGTCCATCGACGATGCGGGGCCACTGCAGCTCAGGATCAGCCAGCGCCCTTCGCGTGGCTCGCGAAACGGTACAGCCGCCGCGTTGACGTCCATGTGCCACGCGCGGAACGAATAACAGCACCCGCCCGACGAGAACTCGGCCACCGCCTGCTGCGCGGCGGCGACGAGCGCATCGGCGTCGGCCGCGCCGCCGGCCGCGCGATGCAGTTCCGCATAGAGCGCGCGGCGCACGTCCTCCGGTTGCACGGCCAGGTACGCGCGCCCCATCGAGCTCGTCAGCATCGACAGCCGCGAGCCGGGCGCAAGCCCGAGCGTCAGCGCGGTCTCGCTGCGGATCGTCTCCAAATAGATCATGTCGAGCCCGTCGCGGCAGCCGAGCGACACGGCCGCGCCGATGTCGCGTGCGAGCGCCTGCATGTGCGGCCGCGCGAGGTCGATCGTCCCCGAGCCCGACAGCAGCGCGTAGCCGAGGGACAGCACGCCGGCGTCGAGCGCATACTTTCCGAGCGTCTCGTCGTAGCGGAGGTAGCCGAGCACGGTCAGCGTGTAGGCGAGCCGGTTCACGGTTGCCTTCGGCAGCCCCGTGCGCTCCGCGAAGTCGCGGTTGCCGAGCATCGTCTCGCCGGGCCGGAATGCGCGCAGCAGGTCGAGCCCGCGCGCGAGCGCGACGACGAACTTGCGTTCGTCGATCGTGGTTTCGTCGATGGTTGAAAGTGTCATCTGGTGCTACACTGGGTTCGATTTGCAAAACATTGTTCCGCACAGCGGAACTTCCGTCAAGCAAACTCTCAGGCAACAAACCCGGCTGAATCAGGGACCGACCGCAAAGCATGGGGCCCGGGAAAGTGCTGAAGTGCCGACTCGGGTCGACCGCAAAGCATGGGACCCGAGTAAGCGCTGAAGTGCTAACTCGGGTCGACCGCAAAGCATGGGACCCGAGTAAGCGCTGAAGCGCTAACTCGGGTCGACCGCAAAGCATGGGACCCGAGTAAGCGCTGAAGCGCTAACTCGGGTCGACAGGAGATGAGACGATGAGTGCTGCAACTTTTCATTGGGACGATCCGCTGCTGCTCAACCAGCAACTGACCGAAGAAGAGCGGATGGTGCGCGATGCCGCGCAGGCGTACGCGCAGGACAAGCTCGCGCCGCGCGTGACCGAAGCGTTCCGCCACGAGCGCACCGACGCCGAAATCTTCCGCGAGATGGGCGAAGTCGGCCTGCTCGGCCCGACGATTCCCGAGGAATACGGCGGCCCCGGCCTCAATTACGTGAGCTACGGCCTGATCGCCCGCGAAGTCGAGCGCGTCGACTCGGGCTACCGGTCGATGATGTCCGTGCAGTCGTCGCTCGTGATGGTCCCGATCTACGAATTCGGCTCCGACGCGCAGAAGCAGAAATACCTGCCGAAGCTCGCCACCGGCGAATGGATCGGCTGCTTCGGGCTGACCGAGCCGAACCATGGCTCCGATCCGGGCAGCATGGTCACCCGCGCAAAGAAAGTGCCCGGCGGCTACTCGCTGTCCGGCGCGAAGATGTGGATCACGAACTCGCCGATCGCCGACGTGTTCGTCGTGTGGGCGAAGCTCGAAGAGAACGGCAAGGACGCGATCCGCGGCTTCATCCTCGAGAAAGGCTGGAAGGGCCTGTCGGCACCGGCGATCCACGGCAAGGTCGGGCTGCGCGCATCGATCACCGGCGAGATCGTCCTCGACGAAGTGTTCGTACCGGAAGAGAACCTGATGCCGAACGTGAGCGGCCTGCGCGGCCCGTTCACGTGCCTGAACTCGGCGCGCTACGGGATCGCGTGGGGCGCACTCGGCGCCGCCGAGTCCTGCTGGCACACCGCGCGCCAGTACGTGCTCGACCGCCAGCAGTTCGGCCGGCCGCTCGCCGCAAACCAGCTGATTCAGAAGAAGCTCGCCGACATGCAGACCGAAATCACGCTCGGCCTGCAAGGCGTGCTGCGTCTCGGCCGGATGAAGGACGAAGGCACGGCGGCTGTCGAGATCACGTCGATCATGAAGCGCAACTCGTGCGGCAAGGCGCTCGACATCGCCCGGCTCGCGCGCGACATGCTCGGCGGCAACGGTATCTCCGACGAATTCGGCGTTGCGCGCCACCTCGTGAACCTCGAAGTGGTCAACACATACGAAGGCACGCACGACATCCACGCGCTGATCCTCGGCCGCGCGCAGACGGGCATCCAGGCCTTCTTCTGATCGTCCGGATGCGGCGAGCGCAGCAGCCACGCGGCGCCGCGCTCGCGCAAAAGACACGGCCCGCCCGGCATGACTGCCGGGCGGGCCGTTTTTCATCTGATCCGCGCGCCGGGCCGCCGGCCCGGTATCGCGTTCATGTGCAGCCGATGCTTACTTGTTCGGCTGCGGCGTGAGGCGCAGATACGGACGCACCGCATTGAAACCCTTCGGGAAGCGCTTCTTCAGCTCCTCCGGATCCTGCAGCGACGGCACGATCACGACGTCGTCACCATCCTTCCAGTTGCCGGGCGTCGCGACCTTGTAGTTGTCGGTCAACTGCAGCGAGTCGATCACGCGCAGCACTTCGTCGAAGTTGCGCCCCGTGCTGGCCGGGTACGTGATGGTGAGCCGCACCTTCTTGTTCGGGTCGATCACGAACAGCGAACGCACCGTCAGCGTTTCGTTCGCGTTCGGGTGGATCATGTCGTACAGCTGCGAAACCTTGCGGTCCGCATCGGCGATGATCGGGAAGCCGACGACCGTCGACTGCGTTTCGTTGATGTCGTTGATCCAGCCCTTGTGCGACTCGACACCGTCGACCGACAGCGCGATCACTTTTACGTTGCGCTTCTCGAATTCGCCCTTCAGCTTCGAGGTCAGCCCGAGTTCGGTCGTGCACACCGGCGTGTAGTCGGCCGGATGGGAGAACAGGACACCCCAGCCGTCGCCCAGCCACTCGTGAAACTTGATCGGGCCCAGGCTCGATTCCTGCTCGAAATCCGGTGCGATGTCGCCAAGACGCAGACTCATGATGTTCCCTCCTCGAACGATGCTGGTTGAAACCGCGCCCGGGTCGGCGCGGGAAAGTCTGTCAGCTTACGGGAAGCAATGGGGCATGCGAACGATTATTCCGTTTGATATTCATACTTTTTTGTCATTTTTGCCCGGTGTCGGCGCCGGACAGGCGGCCACGCGGGAAACTTTTCACCCCGTTTGGCGCTCTGTTGATGATTACAAGTCGTTTACCATGCGGTCTTGCACTGCCGTCGTGTGTCTTCCCGGCTCGCCAGCAGGCAGGCGTTTCGCTACGATGTGAACCTGCAGCATGACAGCACGAAGGGAGTTGCAATGTCGGAAATCAACAAGGAGAAACTGATGTCGGATATCAAAACCGTTCTCTCGGACGCCGAAGACCTGCTCAAGCAAGCTGCGAGCAGCACGGGCGACCGTGCGGCCGAGCTGCGCGAGAAAGCCATGTCGCGCCTGAAGCAGGCCAAGGAAAAGGCAGCCGACGTCCAGGTCGTGGTGGTCGAGAAAGGCAAGAAGGCTGCACGCGCGACCGACGATTACGTACACGAGCATCCGTGGACGTCGATCGGCGTCGCCGCCGGCGTCGGCGTGCTGATCGGCCTGCTGATCAACCGCAAGTAACGCGCTCTGCGCCGTTTCGTCCCGTTGGCCGCGTTGTGCGGCCTGCGGGCGTCGAAGCCAGCCGGCGGTTTCCGCCGGCCGGCTTTGTCCTAGCTGCACACTGCACGCGCACGCACCTCACCCATGACGACAGACACCACCTCGCAGCCGTCCGGCCAAGGACCGCTGCGCCGCCTCGTCGGCTCCGCGATCGGACTGCTGCAAACTCGCCTCGAACTGGTGGGCATCGAGCTTGCCGAAGAGAAGGAGCGCCTGATGGGCGTGCTGTTCCTCGGGCTCGCCGCGATGATGCTCGCGACGATGGCACTCATCAGCCTGACCGTACTCGTCGCGATCGCGTTCTGGGATACCTATCGCTGGCAGTCGCTCGCGGCGATCACCGCGCTGTATGCCGCGGGCGGGATCGCCTGCGCACTGAAGGCCCGTTCGGGCCTGCGCGATGCGCCGACCGTATTCGAGGCGACACTCGCCGAACTCGAGAAAGACCGCGAACTGTTCCGCGGCAAGCCGTGAACGCAGTCGCGCTCCCCCCTCTCACCTACTTCGCCGACGCGCCATGAGCCAGAACGTCACGGGCAATTCACCCCGCTCCCATTCGTCGCGATCGAACTGGAGCGCGTCGCAGCATCGCGCGCTCCGCAAGGAACTGCTGATCCTGCGATCCGAAGTCGAGCGGCTCGAACTCGCGGAGGCCGCCGGCGAAATGCGCCAGGCCGTCACGCGCTTCAGCTGGCTCAAGGTGTTCGTCCCCGGCCTGTCCAGCAACAAGTTCAGCCAGTCTGCCAAGAACCTGAACGCGAGCCTCGGCCAGCTCGTCAACCAGTATCCGATGCTGAGCTCGCTCGCATCGCTCGTGCTCGCCAAACCCGTTCGCTCGCTGCTGCGCGCAAGCGCGGGGCCCGCGCTGAAGTGGGGCACCCTCGGTTTTGCTGCATGGGAGGTCTACCGGATCTGGAAGCAGTCCCGCGACGAGCGGGGGCTCGACACGCACGACGACTGACCGCCAGCATCCTGCGCGCACGGCCAAGCGCCGTGGCGCGCCTTTCCGCCGAACTCAACGCGCCCCCCAGCACGCCGCGACTTGTCCGTCGGCTCCATCACTCCGCACATTGCCTTTCGTCCCGTCCGAACGCAGCGTGAATGCACCGCACGCATCGTCGTGCATCGGGCCCGTGTCGAGCGGGATTGCCTCCAGTGCATAACTTATCGGCGAATCGTCGCCGTCCGGCCGCCTGAGCGCCAATCGATAGACCGCGCGCCCGTCCGGCGGCGCTTGCGTGAGCGCCATCGGCAATGCCGAAGGCGGCGCACCGTCCAGTGTTTCGAGATATTGGGCCGCCCGGTACAACGCAGCGACCGCCGACGCGCGATGAACGCGCACGACATGCTCGCGATACGACGGGATGCCCCATCCGGCCAGCACCGCGACAATCGCGAGCACGATCATCAGTTCGATCAGCGTGAATCCCGCCGAGCGGTACACGAACGTGCGACCGATCATCGAAGCACCGTCGCGATGCGACGCCAGTGCAGGGCGACGATATGTCCGTCGCGGATCACGACCTGATGCTGCAGCCAGACGGCACTCGATGCATGTGCACCCACGCCACGCGCGGTGACGACATAAGCGCGGCCGCCGGCCGGCCCTACTCCGCGCCACGCTTCGATCAGGCATCGCGGCGGTTGCGCAGCCATCGGCCATCCGGCAAACGGCGCGAACGCTTCGGCGGCCGCCAGCGCCGGCGTGCGCCGCCACGCGTCGGGCTCCGCATGCGACTCGCCTTCGCTCATGTACGGCGCCGAACCCCGGCGCAATCGCGCGGTGCACGCGGCAAGTGCGGCATCGGCCGCGTGGAACGCGACCAGCCGATCGGACAACGCGCGCGTGCGGCGCGATTCCGTCAGTGCGGCTTCGAACCACGTGCCGGTCAGCGCCGCGACCGCTGCGCCAACTGCGATCACCGCGGGCAATGCAAGGCCCGCTTCGCGACGCCGATCACGGCTGGCTGACCGTGAGCGAATGTGCGGCGCTCGCTGGCCCGTTGTCGAGGTTGCCGCACCTGCAGCGAGCCACGGCACGTGGCCGTTTGTCGCGATACGCTCATGCGTATTGCGTACCGCGACGCGTCGCGACCTCCCCCGCGCGTACTGCTCCGCTCCGTTCATCGCCGCACCCCGCGTTCATCCGAGGCATCACGCGACGTATCGTCGGATGCGTGCGCAGCATTCCTCAAAGCGACGATGCGATCGAGCGTCAGACGCGCGCGGCCGTCTTGCCCAACGACTGGGCGGCCGTCGCAGTCGACGTGCCGCACGGGCTCGCCCGCCGGTTCGCCGCGCGCCCGCACGCAGACGTGCACGGCCACGACATCGCGCCAGTCGTCGCCGCGCAATGCATCGGCATCGACAAACTGCGTGCCGCCGCTGCGAAGATAGCGCACCCGCAACTGATCGATTCCCGACACGACCGGCTGCGGCGTACCCGGACGGCCGTTTCCTTCGCAATACAGTTCAGGCTCGCCCGTCGACGGGCTGGTGTGCACATCGAAGCGGTTCTCCACCGGCGCACGTTCACCGGACACGCCGACGCCCTGCCCGAGGCAATCCGACACCTGGCCACTAACGGTGAGCCACGTCGACACGGCATCGCCGACATACCGGATCAGCAAAGCGTCCGACGCAGCGCGCACGGGCTCGCACCGTACCTGCGCGCCCTCTCCTCTCACACGTGCCATCGAACAGCCGAACACGGGTGGCAACGACGACACGCCTTCCGCATCGAGCGGCCGGAATCCGGCCATCTGGATCTGCTGGCCGATCAGCATCAGTGCGGTGCCGGCAGCATCGCGCATCCGGAACCCGTCGTCCGCGCGCCGCTGTGCGACGCGCTGCGCGTGGTACAGCGCACCGGCCGCCGCGAGCACGAGCAGACCGACGGCCATCGCAATCAACACTTCAAGCAGCGTATGCGCGCGCATGCGGCGATCAGCGTTCATTGGCGTCAGCCTCCCGATACGGAATCCGGACACACGACGGCGGCTGCGTCGCCCTGCCCGCCGCTTCGCATCGCGCCCCGGTAGCCGCCTTGCCGCCGCGCCAGCCGACAATCGTGTAGCGGACGCCATCCGGCCCGTCGTCTTTCGTCATCGCGCCACCGGGCAGCGACGCTACGACTCGCGCCGCGAGGCCATCGTCGGCCTCCGCGGCGACGTGCAAGCGCTCGATACGCGCATCGGCCAGCCACAGCGCGCGTTCACGCCAGATCGTCGCGCGTTGCGCACGCGCCATCGCAAGCTGACTGCCCGCCACGGCCAGCATCACGGTCGCGAGTAGCGCGATGGCCAGCATCGCTTCGATCAGCGACGTACCGCGCATTGCGTTGCGCATGGCACTCACGCCGCGTCGCAGCGGCCAGCGACCACCCGCGCCCGGCCGCCTGCCGCGATCCGCACACAACGCGATGCATGCGCGTCGTCAGCCCCCGGCACATCGCGTCGCGGACGCAATTCGAAACGGCGGATGCCACCGATTGCCTGACCGACCGGCGGTGCGAACACGAGATCGTGCGCGGCACCCGCGACGGCCACTTCGACATCGCGCGGATAGCGCCGCAGCACGCGTGACTGCCCGTCGACCTGCCCGCCGACGATCCAGTCGCACGACCATTCGGCCGGAGCGCACCGCTCGCCGGCGCGCAGACAGGTGCCGGCGCTCCCGGCCCGGCACAGCGTGACGCGCACGCCGAGACGCGTCGCCTCGGTACGTGCAAACGACAGCGCACCGAGCAATGCACGCGACCGTGCATCCACGCGTTCGCGCATGCGCCACTGGTCGAACGCGGGCGCCGCATAGAGCGCGAGCCCGGCCGCCAGCGAGACGGCAACCATCAGCTCGACGAGCGTGAACCCGCCCGAGCGTCGCAACATGTTTTTCAGGGGTTGAGCGTGCAGTCCCATCGCAGCCGTCCTTCGCCAAGGTGATGCGACGACTGTAGCGGCGCGTGTGAACGTGCACCATTTGCCGAATGGCCGACTGGCGGCATGCGATCGCGACCGACACAATCGGCGCGAACTGACCCAACGGAGAAGACGATGAACGGACGCAGCGCGTCAGCGCTTACGCGGAGTCTTGGCGGGAGAGGCGCGACGGAACTCTTCGATCACGTCGGCAAATTCGGAAACGTCCTCGAACCGGCGATACACCGATGCGAAGCGGACATAAGCGATCGTATCGAGGCCGCGCAACTCGTTCATCACGAGTTCGCCGAGCTTCTCGCTACGCACTTCGCGCTCGCCTGTCGCGAGCAGTTGATATTCGATGCGGGCGACCGCCGCGTCGATCGCGTCGGCAGCAACCGGCCGCTTGCGCAGCGCGAGTTGCATGCTGGCGACGATCTTGCGACGGTCGAATTCCGTGCGGCTGCCGTCCTTCTTCACGACGAACGGCAGGGACAGCTCGACCCGCTCGTACGTCGTAAAGCGCTTGTCGCAAGCCGAGCAGCGACGGCGCCGCCGGATCGCGGCGCCATCTTCGGACACGCGGGAATCCACGACCTGCGTGTCGTCATGCCGGCAGAACGGGCAGCGCATCGTCGATCAGCGATAGACCGGGAAACGCTTGGTCAGCTCGGCAACCTGCGCGCGCACGCGCTCGATCGTCGCCGCATCTTCCGGGTTGTCCAGCACGTCCGCGATCAGGTTGCCCACCTGTTCCGCTTCCGCCGGACCGAAGCCGCGCGTCGTCATCGCCGGCGAGCCCAGGCGCACGCCGCTCGTCACGAACGGCTTTTCCGGATCGTTCGGGATCGCGTTCTTGTTCACCGTGATGTGCGCCGCGCCCAGTGCCGCTTCCGCGGCCTTGCCCGTGATGTGCTTCGCGCGCAGGTCGACCAGCATCACGTGGCTTTCCGTACGGCCCGACACGATCCGCAGGCCGCGCTTCACCAGCGTTTCAGCCAGCACGCGTGCGTTCTCGACCACCTTCTCCTGGTACGCCTTGAATTCCGGCGACAGCG
>NZ_JAAGPB010000162.1:0-16765 GCF_017104585.1 Burkholderia sp. Ac-20392 | reverse complement strand
TCGCCGCGCTGCTGACGATCTTCGTCGTGAAGGAAGATTTCCACGCGGGCACCGATGCCGGCGTGCGCACCTCGAGCGCCGCGGCCGGCACGCCGCACCGCACGAATCGCGCGGCGGTCGCCGCACTGCTGGTGACGGCGATGATGGTGCTGCTCGCGAACATGTCGATCGAGCCGATCATCACCGTCTATATCGGCGGCCTCGGCGTGGGCGGCGACCACCTCGCGCGCGTCGCCGGCGTCGTGATGGCGTGTTCGGCATTCGGCAGCATGCTGACCGCCGCGCGACTCGGCGCGCTGGCCGACCGGATCGGCAGCTGGAACGTGATCATCGGCTGCCTGTTGCTGACCGCGCTCGCGATGGTGCCGCAGGCGTTCGTCACGCACTGGTGGCAGCTTGCCGCGCTGCGCGGGCTGATGGGCATGACGCTCGCCGGGTTGCTGCCGTCGATCGGCAAGCTCGTGCGGCAATCGGTCGACGAGCGCGCGACCGGGCAGATGCTCGGCTACCTGCAGTCCGCGCAGTTCAGCGGACAGGTGATCGGCCCGGTGATCGGCGGACAGATCGGCGTCGCACTCGGGCTGCATTCGGTGTTCTTCGTGACGGGTGCGTTGCTGGCGGTTTGCGCGGGGCTCGCGCATTGGGCGCGCGGCAGATAGCGGCTGGCCGGCGGATCGCGGGCTGGCGTAGGATGGGCGCGGAGGCGGGTGTTGCGCCGGGCGGTGGCGACGATGCGCACCGTCGCCACAGTCGCAGACACCGCCGCGCCGCATGGCTATCCATCGTTTTCGACATGACTTTCACGTGACCGGTCGCGCACAAGGCACGACAAACGCGCACCGATCCGAACTCGACACACGCGCGTCGGCCCGCATCCGGCCGACGCATTTCGATGACGGCTCTTGCAGGAAGGAGGCAAGCGACATGAATCAATCGACCGACAACCGGACGCTGTTGCGCACGCTCGGCGTGCGCGCCCCGATCGTCCAGGCGCCGATGGCCGGCGTCAGCACGCCGGCGCTGGCCGCCGCCGTGTCGAATGCGGGCGGGCTCGGCTCGCTCGGCGTGGGCGCGACGAACGCCGACGGCGCGCGCAAGATGATCCGCGACACGCGTGCGCTCACCGACCGGCCGTTCAACATCAACGTGTTCTGCCACCAGCCGGCACACGCCGACGCGGCCGTCGAACACGCGTGGCTCGAGTGGCTTGCACCGGCGTTCCGCGAATACGGCGCGACGCCGCCCGCATCGCTGTCGGAGATCTATACGAGCTTCATCGCGGACGAAGCGATGCAGGCGCTGCTCGTCGAAGAAAAGCCGGCCGTCGTCAGCTTTCATTTCGGGCTGCCGTCCGCGGACGTGATCGCCGCGCTGAAGCGCGCGGGCGTCACGCTGTTCGCGGCCGCGACGAATCTCGACGAAGCCCGCCAGATCGCCGCCGCCGGCATCGATGCGATCGTCGCGCAGGGGATCGAAGCGGGCGGGCACCGCGGCGTGTTCGATTCGACCGCGCATGACGATCGCCTCGGCACGTTTGCGCTCACGCGCCTGATCGTGCGCGAATGCGCGCTGCCGGTGATCGCCGCCGGCGGCATCATGGACGGCGAAGGCATCGCCGCCGCGCTCGCGCTCGGCGCGCAGGCCGCCCAGCTCGGCACCGCGTTCGTCGCGTGCCCGGAGACGTCGATCGACGACGGTTATCGCCGCGCACTGCTTGGCGACGCGGCACGCCGCACGACGTTCACGGCCGCGATCTCGGGCCGGATCGCCCGCGGCCTCGCGAACCGCCTGACCGCGCTCGGCGACGATCCGCACGCGCCGGCCACGCCCGCATACCCGATCGCATACGACGCCGGCAAGGCGCTGCATGCGGCCGCGAAGGCGAAGGGTGAATTCGGCTACGGCGCGCAGTGGGCTGGGCAGGCGGCGCCGCTCGTGCGGTCGCTGCCGGCGGCCGAGCTGTTCGCCACGCTCGAACGCGAAACGCGGGCCGCGATCGAACGGATGCAGCACGTGCTGGATTGATCGCACGATTCGCGCGCAACGGGCCGCAGCCTCATGCCGGCGATCGGTAAACGCCCCCGATCGCCGCACCGATACGTCGCCGCCCGCCGCCGATTTGCAATGTTCTGTATCTGCACGAACCGCGGATACATCGCGATACAACGCACGTTCGGGCGTCCGCTATAAAGCAGGCATGACCTCTTCGGGAGTGCACCATGTCTGCAACCTGGTTCAAAGGGTCCTGCCATTGCGGGGCCGTCAAATTCGAAGTCCGCACCGCCATTACGCCGGCGGTGCGCTGCAACTGCAGCCTGTGCCGCCGGCGCGGCGCATTGATGAGCCCGATGTTCGCCGCCAGCGAACTGAAGATCGTCGAAGGCGAGGGCGCGCTGACGTGCTACCAGTTCAACACACGCACGGCCCGTCACTATTTCTGCAGCCATTGCGGCATCTATCCGTTCCATCAGACGCGCAAGGACCCGGCCTGCTGGCGCGTCAATCTCGGCTGCCTCGATGGCGTCGACCCGTATGCGCTCGATGCAACGGTCGCCGATGGCGCAAGCCTCTCGGTCGTGGAGGACGCATGAAACGCTGGCTGACGATCCTGCTGTTTGCCGCAGGCGGGCTCGCGACCGAAATCGCGCATCCGGTGCAATGCACGCTGCTGTCGGTCAACCGCGTGCAGACCGGCAAGCGCCGCAGGGCGGACTGACGGCGCGCCGGTTCATCGAGAACGATTATCATGTTTCCGATAAGATCGCACGCGATATATAATGCGTCCATCTGCGGCCGTTCGCGTCGCTGGAGGACGTTCATGAAACCGACCGAAACCCCATCCGCCGCCGCGCCGAAGCTGTCCGAATTCCTGTGCTTCGCGATCTATTCGACGAACCTGGCGTTCGGCAAGGCGTACAAGCCGATCCTCGAAGAACTCGGCCTCACGTATACGCAATACATCACGATCATTGCGCTGTGGGAGCAGGACAACCAGACGGTCGGCCAGCTCGGCGAGAAGCTGTTCCTCGAATCCAATACGTTGACGCCGATCCTGAAGAAGCTCGAGGCGATGGGCTACCTGGAGCGGCACCGCGATCCGTCGGACGAACGCCAGGTGCTCGTCAGCCTGACGAAGAGCGGCCGCCGCGTGCGAGAGAAGGGGCTCGACATGAACCTGGTCGAAGCCACCGGGTTGAAGCCGGACGAATTCGCGAAGATGCAGAAGGCGATCGTCACGCTGCGCGGCAACCTGATCCGGTCGACCGACGAATAAATACCCGAACCTCCAGCGGCCGGCACGCGCACCGTGCCGGCCGCGTCGTCATGCTTGCCCGTCGCCCAGCACCAGCAGGTGCATTTCGCGGCGGACGACGAAACCCAGTGCGAGATAGCGCTCGATCGCCACCTGGTTCGACGTGAGGACGTGCAGGAAGGGCGTATCCGCGCGCGCATCGATCTCCGCAATCAACGCCCGCATCAGACGCGCCGCCAGCCCTTGCCGCCGGAACGCGGCATCCACGCAGACGGCGCTGATCTCCGTATACCCGTCGACCTGCATCCGCTCGCCGGCCATCGCGGCCAGCCTGCCTTCGCTGCGAATGCCGATGTAATGGCCGAGCTCGTATGTGTGCGGGCCGAACGGGCCGGGCTGCGCGGCCGTGGTCAGCGCGAGCATGTCCGGCACATCGGCTGCGGTGAGCGTGACGTAGCCCGGTTCAGGCGCCGGGTCGAGCGCCCCTTGCCAGACCATCTGCAACAGGTTTGCGCGCCGGATCACCGACAATCCCGCCGGCGGCTCGATCTCGTCCGTCGTGACCAGTGCCGCCGGCCCGTGGGCGGCGATCAGTGTGCGCAACGCATCGAACGATGCCGCGCTCGTGTCCTCGATCGCGGCGAACGGCGCGATGGCTGCCGGAAATCGCCATGCACGGTCGTTGCCGAGCGCAAAGCGGCGCTGCCTGCCCGCCAGCGCGTTCCACACCACATGGTCGAGCGGGTGCGCGCTGCCTGGCGCGTTTCCGGTCGTTGCATC
Organism: Burkholderia sp. Ac-20392; assembly: GCF_017104585.1. Taxonomy (NCBI): domain Bacteria; kingdom Pseudomonadati; phylum Pseudomonadota; class Betaproteobacteria; order Burkholderiales; family Burkholderiaceae; genus Burkholderia; species Burkholderia sp. Ac-20392. Next base: position 12,732 of record NZ_JAAGPB010000162.1, on the reverse strand, counting down.
GGACATCGGCTGCTCCTCGATTGAAGGTTTCGATGGCACAGCATAGACCGGGATCGGTCGGGCAGGGCGCGGCGCCTGCACGACAAGACTGGCCCGCGCCCACGCTACCGCTGCCAGCGTTCCGGATCCACCCATATCGGGAACGACAGGACCACCGCCAGCCCGTCCCCCCCGATCCCCGCCGCCACCTCGACCGACCCGCCGTGAGCATCGGCGATTCGCGCGACGAGCGACAGGCCGATGCCGCTGCCTGGCGGCACCGTTCCCGGTACGCGGTAAAAGCGTTCGAAGATTCGCTCGCGCTCGCCGACCGGCACGCCGGGCCCGTCGTCCGCGATCCGCAGCCTGACCTGCGCCCCGTCCGCATCGGCAGGGCTGTCGCACGTGATCTCGACCCGCCCGCCGTCACGGCCGTATCGCAGCGCGTTGTCGATCAGGTTGCGCACGGCAATCGCGATCTCGTCCAGATCGCCCCAGACGCGTACCGGTTCGACCGCGATCCGCACCGTCTGCCGGCGCGCATGCGCGGTCGCGTCGAAGTCGCTCGCGATCAGCGCAACGAGCCGCGACAGGTCTACCGGCCCGTGCTGGTCGACGCGCGATCCGGCATCCAGCCGCGCCAGTTCGAGCAATTGCCCGGATAGCCGCGCGCTGCGCTCGACGCCCGTTGCAAGCCGACGCAGTGCCTCGTTCTTGTCTGCCAGACTGTCCGCCTGCAATGCGACTTCCGCCTGGGCCGACAACGCCGCCAGCGGCGTGCGCAACTCGTGCGCCGCGTCGCCGATGAAACGGCGCTCGGTGTCGACGGCCTGATTCAGTCGCGCAAGCAGGCGATTGAACGACTCGACGAGCGGGCGGAGTTCGCCCGGCAGCGTCACCAGCGGCAACGGCGAGAAATCGAACGCGGCCTTGTGCTGGATCGCTCGCTGGACGTCGCGCACCGGCCCGAACGACCAGCGGATCACCCACCAGATCACGACGCCCAGCATCCCGAGCATCACCGCCGTATTGAACAGGCCGAGTTGCAGCGCATTGCTCGCCTTCTCCTGCCAGGTCGTGGCCGGGCCGCCCGTCTGAACGTGAATCCGGCCCGCCGGATCCGACAGCGAGTAGACCCGCCAGGTCTCGTCGTGCGCGGCGCCGCGACCGGCGCTCACGCCGTATCCGTCCCGCAGGTCGGCCTTGAGCGCCGCCCCCGGCGCATCCGCGCTGTGCATCACGTTGCGGCCATCGACCCAGACCTGGAACGCGACGTCGTATTTGCCATACGCGGTGTTCGGCACCACTGCCTGGGCGTTCGCCTCGGGCAGGCGATCGATCGCATCCGGCAACGACAGGAGCAGCAGTTGCGCGGCGCTTTCGAGCATGCTGTCGCGCCAGCCGCGCTGTTCGCGCCACAGGCCGATGCCGAGAAACGCCCCCCAGCTCGCCCAGAACACGACGACCGCCGCCATCACGGTCGCGAGCAGGCGCACGCGTAGCGACTTCATGCCGGACTCTCGCCGACGCGATAGCCGAAGCCATGCACCGTCACGATCAGTTCGTCGCCGAGCTTGCGGCGAAGTTGATGGATGTACACCGCGATCGTGTTGCTTTCGATTTCGCTGTCGTTGCCGTACACGCGCGCTTCGAGCTGCGTCCGCGTGACGACGCGGCCTTGCCGCTCCATCAGCGCGAGCAGCGTGCGGTATTCGTGAATGCTGAGCGCAACGGGTTCGCCGGCGCGCGTGACTGCCTTGCGCGCCGGATCGACGTGCACGTCGCGGTAGATCAGACGCTCCGACACGCGGCCCTGGCTGCGGCGCGTCAGCGCACGCAGCCGTGCGTAGAGCTCGTCGAGCTGGAACGGCTTCACGAGATAGTCGTCGGCGCCTGCGTCGAGGCCGCGGATACGGTCGCTCAGCTGATCGCGTGCGGTCACGATCAATACCGGCGTCGGGTCGAAGTTCGCGCGCATCGCGGCAAGCAGCGTGAAACCGGACGCGCCCGGCAGTTGCAGGTCAAGCAGCACCGCGTCGTAGTCGTGACCGACGAGCGCGAGCCGCGCGGCCGGCACGTCGGCCGACCAGTCCGCGCGCCAGCCGTTCTGCCTGAGGCCCGCGCACACGGCGTCGGCCAGCATGACATCGTCTTCCACCAGCAGGATATGCATCGGTTTCGCTCCTCGAATGTCGAGGTCGCCAGCCTGACCGACCGCGATTAAAAACTTCTTAAAGCCTGAGGGCCACGATGCGTGCCATTCGCCGCATTGCCGGTGCAATGCATCTGGCGTTTTCTCGAGAGGCTCGCGATGACCGTGTCACGTCCTTCAATTCCGTTGCTGCAATGCAATGCGGCACGAGGCTCCACCCGCGCGCCGTCCGGGTGCGGGCCATTCTGGCATGGAAGATCGCGCGCGTTGTGCGCGTTGCGCAACCGCTGCGCGGGAGGAGCGCGATGAACCCGCTCACCACGCTCGTCCCGTTCGGCCTCGCGCTCAGCCTGGCCGGCGCCAACAGCATCGCCTGCCTCGTCGGCCTGTCGCTGATCGAACGGCTGATCCCCGTGCTGCCGTCGCACGTGCTCCTCACGATGATCGGTGTCGCCAGCGCGCAGGGCGCATGGACACTGCCGGAAGCCATCGTCATCACGGCGCTCGGCAGCTTCGCGGGCTGCCTGTTGCATTACGCACTCGGCAACCTGTGGCCGGAAGACAGCGTGCTGGCCCTGCTGCGCCGCGTCGCGTCGCTGGGCAGGCTGCAGCCCGCACGAATGGACGTGCTGATCGACGGCATCCGCGCTCGGCCCACGCGGCTCGCACTCTGGTCGCAACTGGTGCCGTTCGTCCGGCTCGTCGCACCGGCGCTCGCCGGCTTGCTGGAAACGAGTTTCGCGCGGTTCGCGTCGGGCGCAGCGGCCGGCATCGTGCTCTGGAACACGCTGTTCATCACGGCCGGCTACCTGGCCGCGCAAGCGGCCGCCTAGCCCGACATGTCGTTGACCGATCGACCCCACCTGGAGCCTGTCGATGAAAATCCCTGAATGGATGCTGTTCCTGCGGACCTGGTTGCGCCATCCGCGCCGGGTCGGCGCGCTCGCGCCATCCGGCCCGGCGCTCGCCGCGCTGATCACCGCCGATATCCCGCGCGACGGCGCCACCGTGATCGAGCTCGGTGCGGGCACCGGCGTGTTCACGCGGGCGCTGCTCGCACGCGGCGTGGCTAGCGACAGGCTGGTGCTGGTGGAAGCCGATCCCGCTTTCGCGAACACGCTGCGGCATCAGTTTCCCGCGTTGCGGATCATGCAGATGGATGCGGCGCAGCTCGGCATGACGGGCGACTTCTTCGGCGGGGCGCGCGCGGATGCGATCGTGAGCGGATTGCCGCTCGTCGCGATGCCGGTCGAACAGGCCGTCGCGATCGTTCACTGCGCGTTCGCGCGTCATCTTGCTGCCGATGGCGCGTTCTACCAGTTCACGTATGTGCCGCGCTGCCCGATCCCGGCCCGCTATCTGGAGGCCATGCGCATTCGCGCCATCCGGGTTGGCGTCGCGTGGATGAACTTCCCGCCCGCCATCGTGTATCGCTTCGAGCGCCGGATCGACAGGGCCCGACATCAGTGGCCGGGTGCGCGGCCGCAGCTCGATGCGGTTGCGGAGGCAACCACTTTGCGCGGCATCGACATCATCCGGTTTCCCCCTACGCCATCACTCAATTCGAGCGGCGCCGGGCCATCGGCGGAGGGACGTCCATGATCGTGAACGCGTTTGGCTTTGGGTTGCTGTTCGGCTGCCGAGGCTGCTGCCGCTTCTTTCTTCCATGCTCGCTAGTGGCGATCGCCGGTCGCGGCGTTGGCGCTGCGCACTATCGAACCCCAAGCCCACGCGAGCACGTGCGCATGTCAACCTGCGACGTTACCTTCCGTCGAAGGTCAACGAGAAGCGCGCCATTCGCACGCGCTCCCGTTTCCCACACGTCGTACCAAGCTTCCCGGCCTTGCGCGACGATTCCGACGCGTCATGCTCAATGGCCGAAGTAGATCGACCGCTCGGCCGTGCGAACCGCGCTGCGGCCGCCCGACTGCGTCGCATTGCCGGCGTCGCTGCCGTAACCGGACACCTGCGAATCGACCGCGACTGCCGTGTTGTCGTGAACCCGACGCAGCGCAGCCTGGAGATTGTCCGGATAGTTCGGGTCATTGGGCCGGTTTGGCAGGTAGCCGGCCTTCTGCAGCGCGGCCAGTTCCGCACGCACTTGCGAGCGCGTCACGGTGCTTTCGCCAGCAAACGCCGGCGCGGCAACGGCAGCCGACACGGCAACGAGAAGGGCAGCGATCAGTGGGGTCTTCATCATTCACCTCGACAAGAAAATGGGGATTCAGCGGTTGCGCACCGTGCGCGGTTTCGTTCAATGACCGAAGTAGATCGAGCGTTCGGCGATCCGCGTCGCGGGCCGGCTGCCCGACTGCGTCGTGGCGACGGCCTCGCCGCCGTAACCGGACGTCGCTGCATCGGCCACTGCGGTGTCGTTCGCGTGAATGCGCGTCAGTGCGGCCTGCAGATCGTCCGGGTAGTGCGGATCGTTCGCGCGGCCCGGCCGATAGCCGGCCTGTTCGAGCTGGACGAGCTCGGCGCGAACCTGCGCGCGGGACACGGCGGCTGCATCGGCGAACGCCGGTGCGGCAACGGATGCGGAAACGGCCACGAGAAGGGCGGCGATCAATTGGGTTTTCATCATTTACCTCGACAGAAGAGAAATAAAAGCAATGCTGGATTCGCGTATCGACGATGCGCCGCGCTCAATGACCGAAATACACCGAGCGGTCGGCCACGCTGACCGCATGCCGGCGGCCCGATTGCGTTGCCGCCTCGCCGTTGCTGCCGTAACCGGACGCCTGCTCGTTGCCGGCAACCGCATCGGCGGCATGGATCTGCGTGAGTGCAGCCTGGAGATCATTCGGATAGGTGGCGTCGGTCGCGCGATTCAGCGGGTAACCGGCCTGTTGCAACTGCGCGAGCTCGGCGCGCACCTGCGCACGCGTCACGGTGGATTCGCTGGAGAACGCCGGTGCGGCAACAGTGGCCGAAACAGCGACGAGAAGGGCGGCGATCAGTCGGGTATTCATCATTCACCTCAAAAAGAAAGAAAGGAAATCGGGCATTCGGCAAGGCGGCGCGCGGCCGCCTGATGCATCGTTCAAGCGATACGGATGTCGACGTCGATGTTGCCGCGCGTCGCCTTCGAATACGGGCAGGTCTGGTGCGCGGCATCGACGATCCGCTGCGCCACGTCGCGATCGAGCCCCGGCACGCTCACGTTCAACCGGGCCTGCAGGAAGTACGCGTTGCCGGCGGTGCCGAGATCCACTTCGGCGTCGACCGCGAGATCGGCCGGCAGCGTCACCTTCGCGGCACGCGCCGCGAGCTGCATCGCGCCGATGAAGCAGGCCGACCAGCCGGCCGCGAACAGCTGTTCCGGGTTGGTGCCGGTACCGGCGCTGCCCGGCGACGACAACTGGATGTCGAGGCGGCCGTCGGCACTGCGGGCCGTGCCGTCGCGGCCGCCCGAAGTCGTATGCGTCTTGCCCGTGTACAGCACTTTTTCGATCTTGCTCATCATTTGCTCCGTCAGTTGGCTGGTTTGTTTCAGATGCGATTCGATCGCATACGATGGAGTTTCGTCGAGGCGACCATCCGAGTCAAGCGCATTCGATTAGATCGCACGCGATATTTTGTATTTCAATGTATCTGGAATGTGTGCAGCTTTGCCAGACAAGGCTTCCAGACGATCGATCCCCGATATTCAACGAGCAATGAATCCGGGCAGGGCAGGTGAAAACACCCGCGGAGAGGGCTGGCCGCCCGGCGGGGCGGCCGATCGGTCAGGCCGGGTCGATCTCGGCGATCACGACGAGGATCACGGCCGCATCGGCCGGCAACTGCCGCTGGGAGAATGCCGAGCGCGCGTGGCCCGACTTGCCGCCCAGCACGGCGGCGAACAGGTCCGACGCGCCGTCGATCACGGCCGGCTGCCCGAAGAAGCCGTCCGCCGAACTCACGTGCCCCTCGACGCGCACGATCTTGCGCAGGCGCTCGAACCCGCCCAGGTGCCGGCGGATCTGCGCTAGCACGTTCAGCGCCGCGAGCCGGGCGGCATGCTTGCCTTCGTCGACGCTCAACTGCTCGCCGACGCGGCCGGTATAGGCGACCTTGCCGTCGACGAGCGGCAGTTGTCCCGAGATGAACAGCAGGTTGCCGGCGTCGCTGACGGCCGTGTAGCTGCCGAGCGGGTTCGGCGGTTCGGGTAACGTGAGGCCCAGGTCGGCCAGCTTCTGTTCGACGGTCATGTCGTGCTCCTTGCGGGAAAAGGGTTCGGGTAATCGGTGCTGCCTGTGAGTCACTGTAGTCATGCGGCCGAAGCCGGTAAATGTCAGCCGAGCAATTGATTCACGACGCGGTGTAACGAATCACGCCGTGTGCGCTCGCTGGTTTCCCGCGCGAGATTCATGCACACTCGGCGTCATCGCGCGCCACGCGCTGGAGACGGCAGGAATCGCCTCATGCAACGACAATTCGACGATCTGCTGCTCGGCAGCATCGAGCTGTTCTGTCTCGCCGCCGAACTCGGCAGCTTCACGCTGGCGGCGAACGCGGCGAGCGTCACGCCGGCCGCGGTCAGCCGGTCGGTCGCGCGGCTCGAGGAGCGTCTCGGCGTGCGGCTGTTCGTGCGCACGACACGCCAGATCCGCCTGACCGATTCCGGCCGCCGCTATTTCGAGCAATGCCGCGACGCGCTGTCGCAACTCGTCGACGCCGAACGCGAGGCGACCGGCCAGCAGGCGACGCCCGCCGGCGTGCTGCGAATCAGCATGCCGACGCCGTACGGGCACTATCGCGTGCTGCCGCTGCTGCCGGCGTTTCGCGAGCGGTATCCGGACGTGCGCGTCGACACCCACCTGAGCAACCGCAACATCGACTTCGCCGAGGAAGGCTACGATCTCGCGATCCGCGGCAGCGCGCCGGCCGATTCGAACCTGATCGCACGCAAGCTGGAGGATGCCGAACTCGTGATCGTCGCGACGCCCGGCTACCTGAAGCGCGCAGGCATGCCGACCGCCGTCGACGACCTGCATGCGCACGAATGCATCCAGTTCGAGCTGCCGAGCAGCGGGCGGACGATTCCGTGGCTGTTCAACGATGGATCGGACGGGATCGACGTCGCGACGACCGGCAGCTACGGTACGTCGGGCGACTACCTTGCCGGTGTGACGCTCGCGCGCAGTGGCGCGGGCCTGTTCCAGACCTATCGCTTCATCGTCGAGCAGGATCTGCGGGCCGGCACGCTCGTGGAAGTGCTGCCCGGCCTCGGCGGCCGGTCGCGGCCATTCATGCTGCTGTATCCCCATGCGCGCTTTCTGTCGTCGCGCGTACGCGTGTTCGTCGACTTCCTCATCGAGCATCTGGCGCGCGCGCCGGCCAGGCCTGCGGTCGGCACACGCGCCAAACGGGCCCGCGCGTCGCGCTAGGCGCGCCGGCTCGCGGTGTCGACGCCGCGACTCAATGCCCGGCGCTCTGGCCGCCGTCGACGTGCAGGATCTCGCCCGTGACGAACGGCGCCGAATCCAGGTACAGGATCGCGTCGACGATGTCGCTCATTTCGCCCATGCGGCCGACCGGATGCAGCGAGGCGAGCGTCGCGTGCGTTTCGGGCGCATGCATCGGCGACTTGATGATGCCGGGCGACACCGCATTCACGCGAATGCCGGCCTTCGCATACTCGATCGCGAGCGACTTCGTCGCCGCATTCAATCCGCCTTTCGTCAACGATGCGAGCACTGACGGCACGTTGCTGTTCGCGTGATCGATCAGGCTCGTCGTGATGCTGACCACGTGGCCGCTGCCGTGCTTCTGCATCGCGGCGATCGCATGCTGCGTGACGTGGAAGAAACCGTTCAGGTTGACGCTCGTGATCTGCGCGTAGTCGTCCGCGGTGTACTGCGTGAACGGCTTCGCGATGAAGATGCCCGCGTTGTTGACGAGCGTGTCGACGCGGCCGAAGCGTTCGATGGCGGCATCGACCACGCGCCGTGCGACGGCCGGGTCGCCGATGTCGCCCGCGACGGTGACGAGATCGGGATCGTTCGACGGCCCGATCGAACGTGACGTGGCGACGACGCGATGGCCGCGGGCCCGGAATGCGTCGACGGTTGCCGCGCCGATGCCTTGCGATGCACCGGTGACGATGATGACTTTGGATGCGCTCATGATTTGCCTCGATGGGTGATGGGTTCCCGGCTTCAGTGCCGACCGGATCGATGAATCCGATGGGCGAACTGTAGGCGTGCCGGTTGCAATCTCGAACACCCACCGTGGAGCAACAGTCTTGCGTCGCGGGAACAAATGCGGGGAGGGGCGGCGGACTGCGGTCAGCGCTGCCAATCAGGACGTTCAGTGGAGTTGCACGTCAAAGACTCGTCACCCTTCCGCAACGAGAGCATTTCGTTGCCGCGACGGTGTCGCGTGTCGGTCATACGAGGCTTCGACATTGCCCGACCTACGGCTCGCCTGGTGGTAGTTCGGCCGCCATGTCGACGAACCCGGATCGCTACTTCATTCGTGTAATCACGTGTAATCGCTTTCGACGTGCGCGCGGCATAACTTTGCTTCGAGCGGAGTGCTTTCGCGCAAGGCTCATCCACGAGGTCAATCGTCTTTTCCATTAGGAGCTTGAAATGCTGGAAAGAATCGTAGCAAAGCAGGCAATCGGCAGCCAACAAGGCCAAGACCGGAAATCCTGGAAAAACCCGCCGTTCAATACGAAAATCGCTTTCCCCGGCACGTTTTCGACCGCTCCCATCGTCGTCGTGACGGCCCTCCAGGACCCCAACGACGGAGCCTCTTATCCGGACACGTTCTCGGTGACGGTGACCAAGGTCACGACGACCGGATTCAACGTCAACATCACGCGCCAGGATGCGGTGTTCCCCGAATACTCGGGCAGCGATTGGGGGCAAAACCTCTACATCGCGTACATCGCCGAAGTTCCGAGCCAATAAGTCAACACACGCCGGCATCATGCGGCCGCCGTCTCCTTTCGAGTTGCGCCGGTTCCAAGACCGGAAGTTCGACCAGGGAGTACGGCGGCTGGCCAGCCGCCATCCACCGCGGCTGGCCGCCATCGGAACGGATTGCCGTGCAGCATGCCTCGAGCAGGGCGCTTGCGTCGGCGAGCGCGATTGAGGCAGTCACGGTGCGTCGCTTGTCATGTGCCGCACGCAAGGCTCACGACGCAGATCCCGCAGCCCTGATCCCGGAAGGATCGAGCGTCGAAAGCCGGTGCGCTCACCCGTCGACGAAGGATTGCCGGCGCCGACGGCATGCACGGGTGCTCCAGTCTGTCCGCCGGATCGGCTGCGTCCAGTGGCCAACCGCCGTTACTCGTATGCCGGCGATATCGCTTAGCCATTCTAAACATGGGCTCACGGCACGCCTGAGAAGGATGCAATGGTGAAACTGCGCCGCTTGCGCCCGCTCTTATCGTCAGGAAAGTCGAAACATGACAAACACTCTGCACATTCCGGCTGGCTATTTGACGCTGGGCCTGGACTCCACCGGCGCTGTCGTCGAACTCGTCGATTCCCGCAGCGGCCACGACTTCATTGCGCCCGGGAAATCCGTCCCGTTCGTCAGTCTCGTGATCGACCGACAACAGGTGATGCCCACTGGCGTCCGATGGTCCGCCGCTGACAGCACGCTCTACTTCGTGAGCGAGACGCGTCTCGGATTCGAGGCCGACGTCCGCGTCCTGCAGAAGAACGGTTACGCCACCTTTGAAGTCACCCGGGTGTTCATCACCGCCGGCAGCGACGTTCAGACGCTGCTGTGGGGGCCATTGCCCATCGCGATCAACCAGACCGTCGGCGAAGCCGCAGGCGTGGTGCGCAACAACGATTTCGCGATCGGCCTCAAGCCGCTCAACGACCGCACCGAAGGCGCGTGGCCCAAGGAATATCCGCAATACGGCTGGGAAAGTGACGTCGACCCCAATCCGTACCTGCTGCATGTAGCGCCCATGGAACCGTGGAGCGTGGCCGCCAAGACTTCATGGGGGGCCGTGCTGCGTGCCTTTACTTTTGACTATACGCGCCGGCGTGAGCGGCTCAACCCCACCGGCGCGCCGATTCCGCTCGGTCCGCTCGACAGCAACGGCACGGTAATCGGATCGAAAATTGCACTATACGGTTGCGAACCGGATCTCGTCACGACCGTGCTGTCGTTCATCGCGTCGGGCGAGCACCTCCCGTATCCGACCCAGAACGGCCAATGGCAGAAAGTCGCCCAGGCCAGCAGCCAGTCGTTTCTTGTGCTGACCAATCTCGCCATCGACAATGTCAACCACGCTGCCAGCTTCGCCAAAAGCGCGGGCATCCAATACATCTACTCGCTTCCGCCGGACTGTCGCGGGCCGTGGGAATACACCGGCCATTATCGGTTCGACGGCAGCTTCGGCGGCAGCGACGACCACGCTGCACGCCTCGTGGCCATTGCAAAGGAGCGCGGTGTCCGCGTCGGCGTTCATACCATGTCGGACTTCATCAGCACCGGCTCCGACCGCGCCATCGACCCCTACGTTTCGCCGATCCCGGACCCGCGTTTGGCCACGGGCCCGCAAGCCGCGTTGTCCCGGCCCTTGAGCAAGCTGGACACGGCGCTCTACTTGCCCGTACCCGGACCCGCGCAGGCCGCGATCAACAAAAAAATGCTGCGTGTGGGCGACGAATTCATCTCGTTCGACAGCTTCCAGAAGATCGGCACGGTATGGCAAGTCAGCGGGCTGCAGCGAGGTCTATGGGGCTCCACCGCGGTCGCAGCCGAGCGCGGGACGCCCGTTGCGCGGGTGATCGTGAACGAGTACGACGGGGCCACCGGCGGCCTCGGCATCATCGACGAGATTGCCGTCCGGCTGGGGGCCCTGCGAAACGACGTCGGCATCCGGTCCCACTCGTTTGACGGCGTGGAATCCGCCAGCCTCTCCGGCTGGGGCAGCTTCGGCATTGCCCGGTTGATCAACGGCACCTACGCGACCCATACCGGGCACGATGGTTACATCAGCGAGACCAGCCGGATGACCTCGAATGCGTGGGACGTGCTGACCCGCGCGAGTTGGGGCGATCCGATGGGTCAGATGCTCCGCAACAATGACTTCTACCAGGCCAACTACCTGCCGGGCATGCTTGGGTGGCTCAATCTCACAGGCGTCTGGACACTCGACGCCGACACCCAGTTCCAGATCGAAACCCAGCTCGCACGCGGCGCGGGGCTCAACGCCGGCACCGGTTTCTGGTTCACGATGGACAGCCTGTCCTCGGACAATTCACTGACATCCCAGATTCTCGAGAAAATCAAGCAGTGGGAAACGGCCAGAAATCTGGGCGCCTTCACCGAGAAGCAGAAGTTCGAGTTCCTCGATCTGAAGACGCACTGGACCCTGACGGTCGTCCGTCCCGGGCAGAGCTGGTCGTTACAGCAGTTGACATCCGACGGCACGCCGTTCGGCGATCCGCAGACCGTATCGGCGCCGACGCCGCAACTGAGCCCCGCGGTTTTGCCGGATGCCGCGCGAGGCACGCTCTACGAAGCGAGAGTCACGACGAATACGCCTGCGACACTCCATTTTGCGGTGACTGGCGGGGCGTTGCCTCCCGGTCTGCTACTCAACCCGGACACCGGCGGGATCGTCGGGACGCCCGGCAACGCCGGGAGCTATTCCTTCACCGTCACGGCCACCAATGACGGGGGACTGGCTGACGCGCGAGCCGCTTACACGATCAAGGTGCGCTGAAGTATCGCCCCCGTTTGGCGGTTTCGCGGGCCTTCACGCCTGCATTCCGGACGCGCGTCGCGGCAGCTGTGCGGCGCGCGTTGCTCAGGCGACGCCTGCGGATTCGTCGCGTGACGAGCCGATTCGTCTGCTACGGAACACGCAGTTGGACAAAGTGACGACGATGTTCGGATAACTTTTCTTATCACAACAGCACGATTGAAAATCCAAACTCGCCGTTTCGAAAACGCGTCTGATGTGCAATGTCCGGGCCGCCCCTTCGTGCGTCTCACCATCGATTCGAGGGGCAGGGAAGCGAGCGCACGCTGCGTACGTCCTCAATCCGTCGCGTCGATCCGGGCCAGCAGCACCGTCAACACATCGGCCGTCGCGCGTGCGACACCCTGCGAAGTCGTGTCGACGAGCGCATGCGCACATTCGCGATACAGCGGGTCGCGCAAGCGGTACAACGCGGCGAGCGTTTGCCGCGGGTCGGCCACCTGCAGCAACGGCCGGCGCGTGTCGTCGCGCGTGCGGCGCCACAGCGCATCCGGATCCGCATGCAGGTAGATCACGCAGCCGCGCTCGTTCAGGCGCGCGCGGTTGCGCGGATTCAGCACCGCGCCCCCGCCGGTCGCCACGACGACGTTCGGGCGCTGCGTCAGTTCGTCGACGATCTGCATTTCGAGCAGACGAAAACCGCTTTCGCCGACCTTGTCGAACAGCACAGCGACCGAATGGCCGGTGCGCCGCTCGATCTCGTCGTCGCTGTCGACAAACGTCCAGCCGAGCGACGCCGCGAGCGCGCGGCCGAGCGTCGATTTGCCTGCGCCCATCATGCCGACCAGGAATGCGCGGGCGGGCAGGGCGCACGCGTCGGCCGCCGCAACGACGGCGCTCACAGGCGCCGTGCGAGCGGCCAGCCGGCCCGCGT
>NZ_JAAGPB010000161.1:0-16794 GCF_017104585.1 Burkholderia sp. Ac-20392 | reverse complement strand
AGGCCGGCGCCGCGACCGCGACGAACGGGTTCGGTGCGAGCGCGTGACCGATCAGCGTCGGGTTGCCGTCGAGCCGGGTGCCCGTGACGATGCCGACGTCGTAACCCGAATCGAGCACGTCGAGCGGCCCCTCGGCGACGGTCAGCTGCACGCGCAACTCCGGGTAGCGGTGCCGGAAGCTGCTGACGAGCGGTGTCAGCGCCAGCGGCGACAGCAGGCCCGACGCGACGACGCGCAGCGTGCCGGCCGGTTCGCGCACGGCATGCGCGACGGACGATTCGAGGTGGTCGAATTCCTCGAGCAGCGCGCGGCACCCGTCGAGGTAGCGCACGCCGGCCTCGGTGAGCGACAGGTTCCGCGTGGTGCGGTGGATCAGCCGGGTGTTCAGGTGGCCCTCGAGCATCGCGATCGAACGCGTGACGAGTGCATTGGACACGCCGAGATGGTGCGCCGCGCGCCGGAAGCTCTGCTGCTCGGCGACGCAGACGAATACACGCATGGTCTGAATCTGGTTCATGGCTTGCGTATTTCTGGCCCGGTTGATTGATTATGGTTGTGGTTTTAAGCCGCGCGACCTCAAAAGCGCCTCGCGCGGCTCCCAGTTTTTCCATCGTATCGAAAAATCGTTTTTTTCGATTCCGCAGATGATTGTTCAATACAGAAGCGATATCCGTCAACCTGAGAAAAGGGGCGGGTTGCGGAAAATCGAAATAGGGGGTAACGCGTTAAACGTTGCGCTGTCTCGCATGCCTGCCGTTCAAAGGCGGCACGGTATTCGAGCGAGTATGGGGCGTGCGAATATTTCCTATGTTAATCAATAAGTTGTGAACTATTTGGGCAGGCTTGTTTCGGTATTTCAAGGAAGCGTGCCCCAATACATGCCGAAATAATGGATGTTTTTTGGGCCGTGCGAAGGTTTTGCGTATCGGATTCCGCGTGGCGATTTTTAGCACGGATCCAGCCTATTTCGTTCGATACAGAAGTCGCGCTGAAGCGGCGATGTCGGCGAATCGCGGTGTTATTGATGGAGTAAATCGTGCGCTTGACGCACGAGTGGAACCGTTTCACAACCTGGCCGGCAATCTTTTTCAAACCGGATGACTGGCGCGCAGCCCGCGCACGGCCGGCTGGCCCGGTCCGGCGACCGGGCCACCGTCGCGCTGTCCGGCCGCGCGTGCCTCTTGCGCGAGGCGGCGGAACGCGGAATGATCGATGAGTTCGCCATGCAGCGTGGCGGGCGTCCGTGCACTTCCTTCCCTCACCTTTTACCTGCCATGTCCATCGATTACTCGCCGATTCCCTGTCCCGTCGTCGTGCCGCTCGACGCGATCCTGCCCGAAGAACCGCTGCTGATGATGGGGGCCGGCCCGGTCCCGATTCCGGCCGCCGTCGCGAAGGCGAACACGGTCGTGATCAACCACCTCGGCGCGACGATGGCGAAGATCATCGAGCAGGTGAAGGAGATGGCGCGCTACGTGTTCCAGACCCGCACGAAGTGGGTGCTCGGCGTCGCGGGCCCCGGTTCGGCCGCGATGGAAATGGCGATCTCGAACCTCGCATGGCGCGGGACGCGCGTGCTGTCGATCCGCAACGGCTTCTTCAGCGCGCGGATGGCCGAGATGGCCACGCGTGTCGGCGCCGAAGTCGCGACGCTCGAAGTGGCCGACCGCGCGGTTGCCAGCCTCGACGAGATCGCGGATGCGATCGCGCGCGAGCGGCCCGAGATCGTCACGATCGTGCAGGGCGAGACGTCGAACACCGTGTGGAACCGCGACCTGCGCGACATCGCGGCGCTCGCGAAGGCGGCCGGCGCGCTGGTCGTGGTCGACGCGGTGTGCACGCTGTCGACGATGCCGCTCGAGATGGACGCGTGGGGCATCGACGCGGTGATCACCGGCGGCCAGAAGGGGCTGTCGTCGATCCCGGGCGTGTCGCTGATCGCGTTTTCCGACGCCGCCTGGAACCGCATGAAACAGCGCCCCGAACCGAACGCGCACTGGTGCCTCGACATGGCGCTCGCGGAGAACTTCTGGCACAACGCCGGCTATCACTACACGGCGCCCGTGTCGGGCGTGCTCGCGCTGCACGAGGCGCTGCGGCTCGTCTGCGCGGAGACGCTCGAAAGCCGCTTCGCGCGCCACCTGCGCTGTTCGCTCGCGCTGCAGGCCGGCGTCGAGTCGATGGGGCTCAAGCTCTATGCGCCGAAGGACTGCCGGCTCAATTCAGTGGTCGGGATCGAGACGCCGGAAGGGCTCACGCCGGGGATGGTCTGCGGCCATATCTCGAAGCAGTACCAGGTCGAGATTTCGGGCTCGTTCGGCTTGCCGATCGTGCGGATCGGGCAGATGGGCGAGCAGTGCCGGGAACACAACCTGTTCCGCACGCTGCATGCGTTCGGCCGCACGATGGTCGACCTGAAGGTGCCGGTCGACCTGCCGGCCGGCGTCGCGGCGCTCGAACAGGAACTGTCGCGGCGCGGCGCGTAAGCAGGAAAACGAGGTAAGGGGCCGCGCTCAGCGGCCCAGCATCGCGCGCCGGTACGTATTCGGCGTCGTGCCGTGCGCGTCGCGGAAGCGATGGCTGAAATGGCCGGCGTTCGCGTAGCCGCAGTCGGCCGCGATCTGCGCGAGCGGCAGCGCCGTCGTGCGCAGCAGCTCGCGCGCCCGCGCCAGCCGCTGCTCGGCCACCCATGCGTGCGGTGCGCGGCCGAACGACAGCCGGAACATCCGCGAGAAGTGGTACTCGGACAGCGCGGCGACGTCGGCGAGTTCGCCGAGCGTCAGCGGTTGCGTCAGGTACGTGTCGATGTAGTCGCGCACGCGGCGGCGCACGGCCGGTGCGAGCCCACCGCGGAACGACGTGTCGGTGCGGGTCGTGCTCTGCCCGCGCAGCAGCAGGCTCAGCACCTCGTGCGCGGTTTCGTTCACGCGCAGCCGTTCGTCGGCATCGTCCCAGCCGTCCAGTGCGAGCGAGCGCAGCAGCGCGGCGACGCGCGCATCCTCGAAATAGGTGCGGTCGGCGAGTTTCAGCTCGCGCGGCTCGCGGTCGAGTTCGCGGATCGCACGCTGCGTGAAGTGCTCGGGCAGGAAATACAGGTGGATGAAGTGCATCTCGCCGCGTACCCACCAGCGCGATTCATGGTCGCCCGGCAGCGCGCACAGCAGGCTCGGCGCGCCGTAGCGCGGCACGCGCTGGCGTTCGGTCCGGTAGCCGCCGTCGAGGTAGCACGACAGCGTGTGGTGGCCCGGCTGCTCGTAGACCGTCTCGCTTTCGTCGGTGATCCGCGTCCATTCGGCGATCGCCAGATGGTCGCCGAGCCACGCGAAGCGCTCGAGCGTCGCGTTCGCGTCCGCGAGCGTGCGGCAGACCGACTGCAGGCCGAACGGCAGATCGCCGCTGGCCAGGGCGGCGGGGTGGTCGACGGGGGGCGCGGAAAGGGAGAGGCTCATGATGGGCCGAGTATAAGCGGGCGCGCGGCGCCGCGTGCGGCGGCCCGAAAAAGACCGCAATTCCGGACAATCGGCGCGCGCCGGCCGGCGGCATAGTCGGGATCCGTTTCACCTGCTTTTAGGATCGTTGTCGCCATGAACCTGTCGCTTTATTTCGTCACCGTGCTGATCTGGGGCACCACCTGGATCGCGATCAAGTGGCAGCTCGGCTCCGTGCCGCCGCCCGTGTCGATCGCATGGCGCTTCTGGCTCGCGGCCGCCGTGCTGTTCGCGCTGCTGCGCGTGATGCGCCGGCCGGTGCGCCCGCCGCGCGAAGCGTGGCGCTTTCTCCTGGCGCAGGGTTTCGCGTTGTTCTGCCTGAACTTCCTGTGCTTCTACTATTCGGAACAGGTCGTGCCGAGCGGCCTCGTCGCGGTGATCTTCTCGACCGCGCCGTTGCTGAACTCGATCAACGGCCGACTGTTCATGGGCCGTCCGCTGTGGCCGTCGGCGATCGCCGGTGCGCTGCTCGGGCTGGTCGGCATCGCGTGCCTGTTCTGGCAGCAGATGGCCGGCCATCTCGACGACCACGCGACCTGGATGGGGCTCGCGATCGCGTTTGCGGGCACGATGTGCTTCTCGGCCGGCAACCTGCTGTCGAGCCGGATGCAGTCGATGGGGCTGCACCCGCTCGTGACCAACGGCTGGGCGATGCTGATCGGCGCGACGATCCTGACCGTCGGCAGCGCGGTGGCCGGATTGCCGTTCACGCTCGACACGAGCCCGCGCTATCTCGGTGCGCTCGTGTACCTGGCCGTGCCCGGTTCGGTGATCGGCTTTACCGCCTATCTGACCCTCGTCGGCCGGATCGGGCCGGAGCGTGCCGCGTACTGCACGGTGCTGTTCCCGATCGTCGCGCTGGCCGTGTCGACGGTGTTCGAGGGCTACCAGTGGTCGCCGCTCGCGGTGGTCGGGCTGCTGCTGGTGGTGGCCGGCAACCTGGTCGCGTTCGACCTGACGCGGCGGTTGTTTCTCCGGGCCGCCTGATCGGCTCGCCTGCCGCCCGGCCCCGTCCGGATACAAAAACGCCCGCGCGATGCGGGCGTTTTCTATTTGGCGGCCGGCGGCGTGATTTTTGCGACCGACCTCCTTGTAACGAACAGCGCGATCAAGCCGCCGCGCCGCTTCCCGCCACCCGCGCCTGTCGCTGGTACAGCATCATCGACAGCGCGACACCCGCGGCAGCCGCCACCGCCGCGAACAGGAATACCTGCGGATAGCCGAACGCGCCTGCGACATAGCCGGCGAGCGGGCCCGTGATGCCGAGCGACAGGTCGAGGAACACCGAGTACGCGGACAGCGCCGCGCCACGGCTCGCGGGCGGCACGAGCGCGACGGCCTCGACGCCGAGCGCCGGGAAGATCAGCGCGAAGCCGAAGCCGGTCAGTGCGGCGCCAATCAGCGCGACGTGCGGCACGGGCGCGAGCCACAGCAGCACGAGGCCCGAGCATTCGAACGCGAACGACACGATCGCAACGCGGAAGCCGCCGTAGGTCTTGATCGTGTTCGCGAACAGCAGGCGCGCACCGATGAACAGCGTGCCGAACACGGTCAGCGACAGCGCGGCGTTCGGCCAGTGGCGCGCCGCGTAGTACAGCGTGACGAAGGTCGCGATCGAGCCGAAGCCGGCCGAGCCGAGCGCGAGGCCGAGGCCGTGCGGCAGCACGCGCGTGAACACGCTCGCGTACGACATCCGCTCGCCGTGCACGAGCGGCACGGAAGCGATCAGGCGCGCGAGGTAGAAGCCGGTCGCGGCGAGCGCGATCACGATCACGCCGATCAGCGCCGGATTCAGCGTATGCGCGATCGCGACGCCGACCGGTGCGCCCAACGCGAGCGCGCCGTAGGTCGCGATGCCGTTCCACGAGATCACCTTCGCGTTGTGCGTGACGCCGACCCGGCCGATGCCCCACAGGATCGCACCGGTGCCGCACAGGCTTTCGCCGACGCCGAGCACGAGCCGGCTCGCGACCAGCAGCACGAGGCTCGCGACCGGCCAGTGCGCGAGCAGCAGCGCGACGAGCAGCAGCACGCCTGACACGCCGCAACCGACCAGCCCGCGCAGCACCGTCTGCTTCGGCCCGAGCGTATCGGCCAGGCGCCCGGCGAGCGGCCGCGACGCGAGCGTCGCGAAATACTGGACGCTGATCGCGCCGCCCGCGACGATCGCGGAAAAGCCGAGGTCGTCATGGACGAAGCCCGGCAGCACCGCGAGCGGCAGGCCGATGGTCAGGTAGCAGATGAACGTGAAGCAGACGACGGACACGATTTGCAGCGTGACCGCGAACCCGCTGCGCGGCGGTGTGGCGGAATCGGTTGACATGGGGTCGGAACGAATGAACGAAACGGACGGAGGACGGCGAAAAAGGGAATCGGGATTTTCCCATGGAACCGGTTTTCACGCAGGTACCATTTAGTTAATCGCGACCTGTTTTTGAGGATGACGGACGGTTGCGGGGGCGCAGGGAAGGGGCCGGGAGCGCCGTGTGGAAAGGCCGCCGGGCGGCCCCGGCGCTCATATCGCGGCAGTTATATGGGCCCCATGCGTGATGGGCTATGGGTTGCGGAATTTGATGGTGATAGCGTGCAAACTGTCAGAAAAACGTCGGTCGAGCGCACTGCGCGGGCCGCCTTGCCCCCCATTTGAAGAATCATCGAGACATGAGTGAGCCGATCCGCTTCTACCATCGTCACGCGATCCGCGAAGTCAGCGGCGCGGACGTTACCCGCACCGTGCTGCAATACCTGCGCGAGGACGCGCATTGCACCGGCACCAAGGAAGGCTGCGCGGAAGGCGACTGCGGCGCGTGCACGGTCGTCGTCGGCGAGCTGACCGACGCCGGCGCGGTCGAGTTCAAGGCCGTCAACGCATGCATCCAGTTCCTGCCGACGCTGGACGGCAAGGCGCTGCTCACGGTCGAGGACTTGCGTCAGCCGGACGGCGCGCTGCATCCGGTGCAGCAGGCGATGGTCGACTGCCACGGTTCGCAATGCGGGTTCTGCACACCCGGCTTCGTGATGTCGATGTGGGCGCTGTACGAGAAGCACGGCCACGAAGGCTGCGGCAGCGCCGGCACGTGCGCGAAGGCGAAGGACGTGCCGACGCGTACCGAGATCGCCGATGCGCTGACCGGCAACCTGTGTCGTTGCACCGGCTATCGCCCGATCGTCGATGCGGCCGTGCAGATGTTCGATGCGCCGGCGCCGTCGGCCCCGGTCGACACGGCCGCGCTGGCCCGCACGCTCGCGTCGCTCAAGCGCGACGATACGTTCGACTACACGACGATCAACGGCGCGCGCTTCGCGGCGCCGCGCACGCTCGACGCGCTGGCCGCGCTGAAGGTCGAGCGGCCCGACGCGCGCATTCTCGCGGGCAGCACCGACATCGGCCTGTGGGTCACCAAGCAGATGCGCCGGCTCGACGACCTGATCTACGTCGGCCAGATCGCCGAACTGCAGCGCCTCGCGGAGCGCGGCGACTGGATCGAGATCGGCGCGGGCGTGACGGTCGAGAAGGCGTATGCGGCGCTGGCCGGCCAGTATCCGGAACTGACCGAGATGTGGAAGCGCTTCGCGTCGCTGCCGATCCGCAACGCGGGCACGATCGGCGGCAACGTCGCGAACGGCTCGCCGATCGGCGATTCGATGCCGGGCCTGATCGCGCTCGGCGCGCGCGTGGTGCTGCGCGGCGGCGACACGGTGCGCGAGCTGCCGCTCGAGGCGCTGTACACGGGCTACCAGCAGAAGGACATGGCGCCGCACGAATTCGTCATCGGCCTGAAGGTGCCGACCCGCACCGGCGCGCGCGAGCAGTTGCAATTCCGCACGTACAAGCTGTCGAAGCGGTTCGACTCGGACATCTCGGCCGTCTGCGCGGCGTTCGCGTTCATCGCCGACGGCGACACGATCCGCGAGCCGCGCATCGCGTTCGGCGGGATGGCCGCGACGCCGAAGCGCGCAACGCACACGGAAGCCGTGCTCGACGGCGCGCTGTGGCATGAAGCCACCGCGCAGGCCGCGATGCAGGCGCTCGAGCGCGACTACCAGCCGCTGTCCGACATGCGCGCGACGAGCACGTACCGCCTCGATACCGCGAAGAACCTGATGTACCGATTCTGGCTGGAGACGCGCCCGCACGACCCGCTGCCGCCGCAAGCCCTGAATGTGCGTGAAGTGGCCGCCGAACTCGGCACCGACGCGGCGCGCGTCTGAAGACGGAGAACACCGAACATGAACCAGCAAGCAGAACCGTTCCTGAGCACCCTCGACCCGCAAGCCGACGCGGCGCAGGTCCACGTATCGCGCGCGCACGAATCCGCGCACCTGCACGTCAGCGGCCGTGCCACTTACACCGACGACATCCCGGTCGTCGCGGGCACGCTGCACGCGGCGCTCGGCCTGTCGGCGAAACCGCACGCGAAGATCGTGTCGATGAACTTCGACGCGGTGCGCGCGACGCCGGGCGTGGTCGCCGTGTTCACGGCCGACGACATCCCGGGCGTCAACGACTGCGGCCCGATCATCCACGACGACCCGGTGCTCGCGAAGGGCATCGTGCAGTTCGTCGGCCAGCCGATGTTCATCGTCGTCGCGACGTCGCATGAAACCGCGCGGCTCGCCGCGCGCCGCGCGCAGGTCGACTACGAGGAACTGCCGGCGATCCTCACCGCGCAGGAAGCGCGCGCGGCCGAAACCTACGTGATCCCGCCGCTGAAGCTTGCGCGCGGCGACGCGGCCGCGCGGCTCGCCGTCGCGCCGCACCGCGAGTCGGGCGAAATGCTGCTCGGCGGCCAGGAGCAGTTCTACCTCGAAGGGCAGATCGCGTACGCCGTGCCGAAGGACGACGACGGGATGCACGTGTACTGCTCGACGCAGCACCCGAGCGAGATGCAGCACCTCGTCGCGCATGTGCTCGGCGTCGCGTCGCACAACGTGCTCGTCGAATGTCGCCGGATGGGCGGCGGGTTCGGCGGCAAGGAATCGCAGTCGGGCCTGTTCGCGTGCTGCGCGGCGCTCGCCGCGTGGAAGCTGCTGTGCCCGGTGAAGCTGCGTCCGGACCGTGACGACGACATGATGATCACCGGCAAGCGGCACGACTTCCATTACCGCTTCGACGTCGGCTACGACGACGACGGCCGTATCGACGGCGTGGCGCTCGACATGACGTCGCGCTGCGGCTTCTCGGCCGACCTGTCGGGCCCGGTGATGACGCGTGCGGTGTGCCACTTCGACAACGCGTACTGGCTCGGCGACGTCGATATCGCCGGCTACTGCGGCAAGACCAACACGCAGTCGAACACCGCGTTCCGCGGCTTCGGCGGCCCGCAGGGCGCGTTCGCGATCGAGTACATCCTCGACGACGTCGCGCGCTCGCTCGATCGCGATCCGCTCGACGTCCGCTACGCGAACCTGTATGGCAAGACCGAGCGCAACGTCACGCCGTACGGGCAGACGGTCGAGGACAACGTGCTGCAGGAGCTGCTCGGCGAACTCGAAACGACGAGCGACTACCGCGCGCGGCGTGCGGGCGTGCGCGAATTCAACGCACGCAACACGGTGCTGAAGAAGGGCATCGCGATCACGCCGGTGAAGTTCGGCATTGCGTTCAACGTCACGCACTTCAACCAGGCCGGCGCACTGGTGCACATCTACACCGACGGCTCGGTGCTCGTGAACCACGGCGGCACGGAGATGGGGCAGGGGCTCAATACGAAGGTCGCGCAGGTCGTCGCGCACGAGCTCGGCATCCGCTTCGGCCGGATCCGCGTGACGGCGACCGACACCAGCAAGGTGGCGAACACGTCCGCGACCGCCGCGTCGACGGGCTCGGACCTGAACGGCAAGGCCGCGCAGGATGCGGCGCGCCAGCTGCGCGAACGGCTTGCGGTGTTCGCGGCGAAGCAGTTCGGCGACGGCAAGGTCGATGCGGCCGATGTGAGGTTCGGCAACGACTTCGTGTCGGTCGGCGGCCACAACGTGCCGTTCGGCGAAGTGATCGCGAAGGCGTACCTCGCGCGCGTGCAGCTGTGGTCCGACGGTTTCTACGCGACGCCGAAGCTGTACTGGGACCAGTCGAAGCTGCAGGGCCGGCCGTTCTACTACTACTCGTACGGCGCGGCCGTGTCGGAAGTCGTGATCGACACGCTGACGGGCGAGATGCGCACGCTGCGCGTCGATGCGCTGCACGACGTGGGCGCGTCGCTGAACCCGGCGCTCGACATCGGCCAGGTCGAAGGCGCGTTCATCCAGGGGATGGGCTGGCTCACGACCGAGGAGCTGTGGTGGAACAAGGGCGGCAAGCTGATGACGCATGCGCCGTCCACGTACAAGATCCCGACGGTGAACGACACGCCGCCGGAATTCAACGTGCTGCTGTTCAAGAACCGCAACGTCGAGGACAGCATCCACCGTTCGAAGGCCGTCGGCGAGCCGCCGCTGCTGCTGCCGTTCTCGGTGTTCTTCGCGGTGCGCGATGCGGTCGCTGCGGTCGGCGACTACAAGGTGAACCCGCCGCTCGACGCGCCGGCTACCGGCGAGTCGATCCTGCGTGCGGTCAGCGCGGTGCGTGCGGCACGCGCCGGTCGGGCAGGCTGACATGAAACGGCCCCCGCGCTCACTTCGTTCACGGCCCCCCGAGGGGGTGGTCAGCCTCCTTGGGGCGGCCCGGCGGAGGCTGAGATGAAACAGCCCCCACGCTCACTTCGTTCACGCCCCCCCGAGGGGGTGGTCAGCCTCCTTGGGGCGGCCCGGCGGAGGCTGAGATGAAACAGCCCCCACGCTCACTTCGTTCACTGCCCCCCGAGGGGGCGGTCAGCCTCCTTGGGGCGGCCCGGCGGAGGCTGACATGAACGGCCCCGCACGCTCGCTCCGCACCGCGTCGACCCCGGCGTTCGAGCCGGGCACCGGCCAGCGCAACCGCGCGACCGGCACGCCCACGCCGATGCACATCGTGCTGTTCGGCGCCGGGCACGTCGGTCACGCGCTGGTTACGCTGCTCGGCGCGCTGCCGTGCGTCGTGCAGTGGGTCGACACGCGCGACGAGCTGTTCCCGGACGAATGTCCGCCGAACGTGCAGCCGGAGCCGACCGACACGCCGGAGGCCGTCGTCGACGCCGCGCCGCCCGGCGCGTACTTCCTCGTGATGACGCACAACCACGCGCTCGACTTCTCGCTCGCCGCGCAGATCATGCGGCGGCGCGACTACGCGTACTTCGGGATGATCGGCTCGCGCACCAAGCGCGTGAAGTTCGAGCGCCGGCTCGCGGCGCGCGGCGTCGATCCGGCGCGGCTCGTGGAGATGGTGTGCCCGATCGGCGTCGCGGGCATCGTCGACAAGGCCCCGGGCGCGATCGCGGTGGCCGTGTGCGCGGAGCTGCTGCAGGCGCGCTCGGGCATGCCGGTGGCCGACGCGAAGGCCGCCGCAGCGGGGCGTGCGCGCGACGACGTGTCCTGCGCGCGGTAGCACCGCGCGGCCAGCGCAAGGCCGCGCGATTTTGCATACACTGCACGACGACGCGCGGCACCGGGCCGCGCCTTACCGTGCACCTACCATGTCCGATCATCAGGTTTATCTCGACACGCTCGATGCGAGCCTTGGCGCCATCGAGCGCTGGCTGTCCGGCGTCGATACCGCGCCCGAGGCGCTCGATGCGCTGCTCGCCGCGTTTTCCGCCGAATTCACGATGATCCTGACCGACGGCCGCGAGGTCGATCATGACGGTACGCGCGCGCTGTTCGCGAAGCTCGCCGGCGCGAAGCCGGGGCTGCGCATCACGCTGTCGGACACTCGCGTGCTCGCGGCCGACGCGTCGCATGCGACCGTCACCTATCTCGAGGCGCAGCACGCGGCCTCGGGCGAACTGCCCGCGCGCCGTGCAACCGCCGTGTTCGAGCGCGACGCGGCGGGCGTCGTGCGCTGGACCCATCTGCAGGAAACCTTCTGCACGGCCTGAGCGGCCGCGCCCCGTTCTGTGCCGCGGCTCAGCGCTTGCGGCTGCGGGGCACCGTCAACTCGTCGGACACGCTCTGCATCAGCGCGCACAGCCACGCGATGTCGGTCGGGCGGTCGGGCTGCGGATGCGTGAGCAGGTAGCTCTTGATGCGCGGGAACGGCACGGGCGGCGTGACGACCACGAGCGGCAGCAACTGCGCGTAGTGCGTCGCGAAGCGGCGCGTCGTCGTGAAGATCAGGTCCGACTGCAGCAGCACCTGCGGCACGATCCCGAAGTACGGCAGCGTCGTCACGATGCGCCGCGTGAGGCGCGCGCGCGCGAGGCCGATCTCGATCGCATTGCGCTTGTCGCCGGTGTATGGCGTCGGCGCGACGTGCGCGGCCGACGCGTACGCTTCACGCGTGAGCGGCACGCGCGCGAGCGGGTGCGCATCGCGCATCAGGCACACGATCGTGTCGGAGAACAGGTCCTGACGCGCGAACTGCGGGTCGGGCTTCGGCCAGTTGCCGATCACGAGATCGAGCGCGCCCGATTCGAGCGCGCCCGCGTGATCGAGTGCGGGATTCAGCGAATCGATTTCCAGATGGGCATGCGGCGCCGCGTCGCGAAAGCGCTCGATCAGCGTCGGCATGAAGAAATCGTTCAGGTAATCGGGCGCGGCGACGCGGAACGTGCGCCGTGCGGACGACGGATCGAAGTCGCCATGCGGCGTCGCGATGAAGTCGACCTCGCGCAGCGCGCGCTGCGCGGCCTCGAGCAGCGACGCGCCGTATTCGGTCGGCACCATCCCGGATTTGCCGCGCACGAGGATCGGGTCGTTCAGCGTCTCGCGCAGCTTGCGCAGCGCGGTGCTGATCGCGGGCTGGGTCTGGTTCAGCCGCAGCGCGGCCTGCGTGACGCTGCGCTCGAGCAGCAGCGTGCGCAACACGCGCACGAGCCAGATATCGAGCGAGGCGGTACGGTCGTCGTCTTCCATCGTAGGGGGTGATTCGGGTGAAGCGTAACCTTACCGCAGCCGCGCGTTGGCGTGCGTGATACCGGCCATCACACCCGGCCCTTCGGCAGCGTGCTGATCCGCTTGACCTCGCGCGATTCGAGCCAGTTCGGCGTGCGTGCGCAGTACAGCACCATCGGCAGCGCGTCCTCGCCCCAGAACAGTTGCTGGTTCATCCAGAACGTCGGCACGCCGAACACGCCGAGCGCGATCGCATCGGCATTGTTGCGGGCCAGTTGCGCGGTGGTCTCCTCGAATTCGATCAGCTCGTCGCCATGACCGACGCCGACGCGCTCGCACAGTGCCGCGAACCCTTCCGGCGTCGACGGATCGTTGCCGTCGCGCCAGATGAAGCGGAATATCTCCCGCACGGTCGCGATATCGGCGCGCAGCGCGATCGCGAGGCGCAGCAGCTTGTCCGATTCGAACGGGTGCGCGGGCGGCATCTTGAAGCGGATGCCGAGCTGCTCCGCGCGGAACAGCGCGTGACGGTACGTGAACACGCGCTTGGCCGGCACGTCGGCGCCGGAGCGCTGCCCCCAGTGACGCTGCAGGTCGGGCAGCGACACGGCGACGGGTTCGAACGGCACATCGGGCCACTTGTCATGCTGTTCGAGGAGCAGGTAGGAGAACGGCGACACGAAGTCGAAGAACCAGGCAGGCTGGGCGGTATCGAGGCCGGTTGTCATGTCGATCTCCAGTGGGTGGGGCGTGCGGCGCCTGGCGGCGGCCTCCATGTTACGCGGCGGCACGCGCATGCGGCAATGATCGCGGATCGTCCGCTCACGCGGAACCGGGAGTCGCCCGAGGGGGATCGCCGGCCGGCGGCGGCGCGGCCCCGGCACGCTCAGGCGGTGCTTCGCCCGCGCCGGGCGGGCCTGCCGGCGCATCGTGGTCGTGCGCGGTGAGCCGTTCGCGCACGAAGCCGATGTGCTCGCGCAGCACGTAGAACTGCCCGGCATACGCCAGCGGCATCTTCATCCGGTTCACGGCTTCCTCGATGTCGTCGAGCTCGTCGAGCAACTGCACGCGCTCCTCGGCCGTGTGCTCGCCGAGCGCGCTGCGCTCGAGCGCGATCAGCGCGCCGTACCAGCGATAGATGCGCGAGCGCACGCGCCAGCCGTACAGCGACGGCACGAGGCGCAGCCCCGGGATCAGCACGACGATCAGCGGCACGACCACGACGAGCAGCCGGTCGACGAGGCTCGCGACCCAGAACGGCAGCCGCCGGTACAGGAAGGTCTTCCCTGATTTGTAGTAGCGCGCGGCGTCGTCGGAGAGCTGGAAGCCGCGCGTGACGGGCGACGGGAATTCGCCCGCGTGCTGCAGGATCGTCGCGTGGCCGTGCACCTCGCGTGCGGCCTCGATCAGCAGGTCGGACAGCGCGGGGTGCAGCGAGTCGCGCGCGACGAGCTCAATGGTCGGCGCGACCGTGTGGATGTCGGCAGGCGGGAGATTCTGACCGAGATCGTAGACGCCCATCGGCAGCGTGATCGCGGTCAGGTACGGAAAGCGCCGCGCGTACGCCTCGGCCTGCGTGAACGAATACACGTGCACGCCCGGCGCACGGAACAGCTTCGCCATCACCGGGATCTGCGTCGAGTCGCCGGACAGGAAGGCCGCGTCGATCTTGCCGTCGAGCAGCGCGGTGGCCGCGTCCTCGCCGGCGGTCGGCAGCAGTTCGGTCGTGCCGCCCGGCACGATGCCGTTCATCTTCAGCAGCGCGAGGCTCAGCTCGCGCGCGCCGCTGCCTTCCGCGCCGAGCGCGAGCCGCTTGCCCTTGAAGTCGGACAGGCGCGCGACGACCGGGCCGCGATACATGATCGCGAGCGGCACGTAGCCGATGCTGCCGAGCGACACGAGGTGTTCGTCGCGCTCCTTCGGGCCGATGCCGCTCTGCACGAAGCCAACGTCGACCGGCGCGTTCGGGTTCGACAGCCGCGCGAGGTTCTGGGCGGACCCTTCGGACGACTGGACGTCGAGCGTGACGCCATTCTTCGCGAGGATCGTCTTGTATTTCTGCGCGGCGTTCCAGTAGGTGCTGCCGGGCGGCCCGGACGAGATCACCAGCGTGGACGGCGGTGCCGGCTGGATCAGCTTGACCGCGAGCCAGACGGCTGCGACGGCGAGCAGCACGGTGGGGCCGATCGACAGCGCGAGGTCGCGCCACGACACCGCGACGAAGCGGGCGAGGATGCGGCGAGGCGGGCGAGGGCGGGCTGGCTTCATGGGGGCGGCGGATGACGCTGGCGTGACGTATCGGTGACGATCGGACGGTTGTCATGGACGATGCCGATGCTCGCGGCGATGGTACCCGGTTTCGCCGTGCGTGCGCGAGTGGGGCGGCCCGGCGCGGCCCCGCGGCGACAGTGGCGGGCGGCCCCGCGTCAAAAGCTTTGCGCTTCCGCGGGCGCTGGATTACATTGTGCGACGCAGCCGCGCCCGATTTGCGCGCGACCCGGCACGCAATCAGACCGGGCGCGTCCGGCCGGCGGCTGTCCGGCCCGGCCGGCCCGCTTTCGCGTGCGCCGACCGCCAGCCCGCCTTGCCTCTCTCGTATCGCCGTGGAAAACACCGGCTGTCCCGCCCGTTCGCGCGCGGGCCGGCTGTTTTTGGGGGTAATCGGCCGTACTGTGCACGGCCGTTCCGGAGTGATAAGGAGATAGCATGAAGTCGATCGTGTTGAGAGCGTTGGGCGTCGCCGCCGTGGCGGCCTGTCTGTCGGGCAGCGTGTATGCGCAGTCGAGCGATGCCGCGGCAACGGAAGCGCCCGCGGCCGCGACCAGCGCGCCGAAGGCCGCCGCGAAGACCGCGAAGAAGGCGAACCGCAAGCTCGGCTACGCGGTGCGCAAGGCGATTTCGAAGGAAGCCGGCGTGAACGTGTCGAACCTCGTCGTGCGCTCGAAGGGTGGCGCGATTACGCTGGAAGGCACGATGCCGGCCCAGGATCAGATCGACAAGGCCGAAGCCGCAGCCAAGGGTGTGAAGGGCGTGACGTCGGTCACGAACAAGCTGACGGTTCAGCAGCAGTAATGCCGGGCAGCGGCGCGCGAGCGCCGCATGTGCCCGTTTTCAGGCGGGCCCCGGCGTGCCGGGGCCCGTTTGCGCTTGAGAGGCCGCAAGCCGCTTGAAGTGGCGGCGGACCGATAACGATATCGAGAGGGCGGCGATGACGAGGCTCGGGTGGGGCAGGCGGATGGTTTTCGGCGCGGCGCTGGCCGCGGTCGCGATACTCGGCGCCTGCAACGGCGACGAGTCGGCCGAGCGCAACCGGTTGCCCGGTTTCGTGTCCGGCAGCGTGCGCACGACGGCCTATGACGGCGCGAGCGACGACCTGCTGACGGCCGGCCTCGGCAAGACGGGCCTCGGCTCCGCGACGGCCCCCGGTTTTGCGAATGCCGCCCGGCCGACGAGCGCCGAGTTGCGCCGTCTCGCGATCTGGTCGAACTACCGCGCGCTCGTCGACATGAGCGCAAACGGCGGCTACGGCCGCTTCTGGGGGCCGAACGTCGACCTCGACGGCAACGACACGCTCGGCGAAGGCAAGATCCCCGGCACCGAATATCTCGCGTACTCCGACGATGGCAGCGGCAGCAAGAACGTCACGCTGCTCGTGCAGGTGCCCGCCAGCTTCAATCCCGCGCAGCCGTGCATCGTCACCGCGACGTCGTCGGGCTCGCGCGGCGTATACGGCGCGATTTCCGCGGCCGGCGAATGGGCGCTCAAGCGCGGCTGCGCGGTCGCCTACAACGACAAGGGCGGTGGCAACGGCGCGCACGAACTCATGTCGGACACCGTCACGCTGATCGACGGCACGCTCGCCAACGCGGTGCTGGCCGGCACCTCGAGCCTGTTCACCGCGAACGTCACCAGCGGCGATCTCGCCACGTTCAATTCCCGCTTCCCGAACCGCTATGCGTTCAAGCACGCGCATTCGCAGCAGAATCCCGAGCAGGACTGGGGGCGCGTGACGCTGCAGTCGGTCGAGTTCGCGTACTGGGCGCTCAACGAGCAGTTCGGACCGCTGGTCGACGGTTCGCATCACGGCGTGCGCTATCGCGCGGGCGACATCACGACGATCGCCGCGTCGGTCAGCAACGGCGGCGGCGCGTCGCTCGCGGCGGCCGAGCAGGACACCCGCGGCTGGATCACCGCGGTCGTGGTCGGCGAGCCGCAGATCAACGTGCGGATGGCGCCGAACGCGGTCGTGCGCTCGGGCGGCCAGCCCGTGCCGTCGTTCGGCCGGCCGCTGGCCGACTACGCGACGCTCGCGAACCTGCTGGAGCCGTGCGCGGCCGCATCGGCGTCGCTCGCCGGCGCGCCGTACCTGAGCGCGCTGCCGGTGGCGACCACGCAGTCA
>NZ_JAAGPB010000160.1:0-17079 GCF_017104585.1 Burkholderia sp. Ac-20392 | reverse complement strand
CTTCGCGCACGAGTGCGTCGAGCGCCGGATCGTCGAACAGCTGCCACCAGCGATCGGGCAACGCGCCGCCGGACGCGACGGGTGCATCAACCGCCGCGTCGAACGGCGCCGTGCGCGCCGCATCGACCACGGGCGGACGGTACGGATCGCCGACCGAGCAGGCGGCAAGCGCGACGGCGCTCAGCACCGCGGCGGCAACGGACAAACGGAAGGAAACCGGAGGAAAAGACGAGGCGCGCATCGTGCAATGGCAGTCGAACAAACGATGCGCCTATGGTAATTTCGACCCATTCGGTCGATCTCGCGCGCAAAGCGCATTCGTCGTCGAGAAAAGGACACGTGGATCAATTTTTCAGCGCGCTCGAGCACAAGGACAAGCACAAGCAGATCGCCGTCGTCGCGTCCGACGCGGCGGCCGGTAGCGCGTATCCGCCGCATTCGCACCGGCATGGCCAGCTGATTCACGCGATTTCCGGCGTGATGCTCGTGCACGCGGATGCCGGCAGCTGGGTCGTGCCGACGGGGCGGGCGGTCTGGGTGCCGGGTGGCACGCAGCACGAGATCCGGATGGCCGGCGACGTGCAGATGCGCACGGTGTTCGTCGCACACGAAGTGCGGCCGAGCCTGCCGCGCGAATGCCGCGTGATCGGGGTCGGCACGTTGCTGCGCGAGCTGATCGTGACCGCGAGCCAACTGCCGGCCGATTACGACCTCGCGCATCGCGCGGGCCGTGTGCTCGCGCTGATCCTCGACGAAATCGAGATCGCGCCGCTGCTGTCGCTGCATGTGCCGATGCCGCGCCATCCGGCGCTCGCCGCGCTGTGCACGCAGCTCATCAACGAACCGTCGTCGGTCGTCACGCTGCAGTCCTGGGCGCGCGACGCGCACATGAACGAACGCACGCTCGCGCGCACCTTCAAGCGTGAAACGGGCATGACGCACGGTGCGTGGTGCCGCCACGCGCGCCTGCTCCTGAGCCTGCCGCGCCTCGCCGCCGGCACGCCGATCCTCGAACTCGCGCTCGAACACGGCTACGACAGCCCCAGCGCGTTCGCGGCGATGTTCCGCAAGGCACTCGGCGTGCCGCCGAGCGAATACTTCCCGCGGCGCTGAACCGTACTGTCCGTTTCGCGACGATCGAGCGCTGACGTGCGCGCGCGGCGCGTCGGGCCGCCCGCTACAGTAAGCGCATCGCACGACACCGGCGCCACGCGCCCGCCCCGCCGATGGATCTGATTCAAAGCATGCAGGTTTTCGTCACGCTCGCCGACGCGGGGACTTTCACCGAAACCGGCAAGCGGCTCAACCTCACGACCGCGTATGTCAGCCGCACGATCGCATCGCTCGAGGCACATCTCGGCATCCGGCTGCTGAACCGCACGACGCGCTCGATGTGCCTGACCGAAGCCGGCGAACGCTATCTGGCGCGCGCACGCGACATCACGCTCGCCGTCGACGCGAGCGAACGCGAAGCCCGCGGCGCACGGCTGCATCCGCACGGCCGGCTGCGCATGCACTGCAGCGCCAGCATCGCGAACCGTTTCGTGATTCCGCTCGTCGCGCACTTCCAGGCGCGCTATCCGGACGTCAGCGTCGACCTGACGCTCGCGCCGCAGGTACCGGACCTGGTCCGCGACAGCTACGACGTCGCGGTGATCGCGATGCCGAGCCTGCCGAACTCCGATCAGGTCGCGATCGACGTCGGGCGGATCGGCAGCGTGCTGTGCGCATCGCCCGCGTATGTCACGCGTCACGGGATGCCGGACACGCCGCGCGCGCTCGCCCGGCATCGCTGCCTGCAACTGGTCGCGCCCGCGTACCCGGCGCGCGAATGGACGCTGACACGCGGGGCGGATTCGGAAACGGTCGCGTTCGAGCCGGCGATGACGGCCGACGTCGCGGCATCGCTCGAAATCGCGGTACGGGAAGGGGCGGGAATCGGCCTGCTGCCCGAGTTCGTCGCGGACGACGGGCTGCGTTCAGGCGCGCTGGTGCGCGTGCTGCCCGATTACCGGGCGGAAGAGGTCGGCGTGTTTCTGGTGTATCCGTCGCGCAAGCATCTCGACGCGAAGACCCGCGCGTGGGTGGATTTCATGAAAGCTGAACTGCGGGCGGCGCTCACCGGGCCGCGTGGCGGCAACCGCGCAAACGACGACGCGACCGCGCCGGACACGCCCGGCACGGCCGCTACCTCCCCGCTTACGCGACAGCCTTCACCGCCGGCTGCACGCCAAAAAACGTCGCCTGCGCCGCTTCGTCCGCACGCGCATACGCACGGTTGATGCCGCTGATCACCGCGCGGATCGACGCGGTCGTCAGATTCGCGTCGATGCCGACGCCGAACGCGCTGCCGCGCACGCCCGTGCCGGCCAGTTCCGCGATCGCGATCGCCTTCGCATCGGCGCCTTGCGACAACGCGCGCTCCTCGTAGTGCTGGATCCGCAGCGGCGTGTGCAACGCATGCATCAGCGCGTCGAGCGGGCCGTTGCCCTCACCGCGCAGCACGCGGCGCTCGCCGTGCACGTCGGCGGTCAGCACGATCGTCTCGCGGCCGTCGCGCTCGGTCAGCTCGTGGCCGACATAACGCAGCGGCGCATCGCCTTCCACGTATTCCTGCTGGAACAGCGACCAGATCTGCGCGCTCGTCACTTCGAGCCCGCTGTCGTCGGTCAGGCGCTGCACGGCCGCGCTGAAGTCGACCTGCAGGCGACGCGGCAGCGCGACGCCATAACTCTGCTCGAGCAGGAACGCGATACCGCCCTTGCCCGACTGGCTGTTCACACGAATGATCGAGTCGTAGGTGCGGCCGACGTCGCTCGGATCGATCGGCAGATACGGCATTTCCCACACGGCATCGCGGCGCTGCACCGCGAAGCCCTTCTTGATCGCGTCCTGGTGCGAGCCGGAGAACGCGGTGAACACCAGGTCGCCGACATACGGATGGCGCGGATGGATCGGCAACTGCGTGCATTCCTCGGCCGTGCGCGCGACTTCGTTGATCTGCGAGAAATCGAGGCCCGGATCGACGCCCTGCGAGTACAGGTTCAGCGCGAGCGTGACGAGGTCGACGTTACCGGTGCGCTCGCCGTTGCCGAACAGGCAGCCCTCGATGCGGTCCGCGCCGGCCATCACCGCGAGCTCGGCCGCCGCGACCGCGGTGCCGCGGTCGTTGTGCGGATGCACGGACACGATCAGCGCATCGCGGCGCGCGAGGTTGCGGTGCATCCATTCGATCTGGTCCGCGTAGAAGTTCGGCGTGCCGACTTCGACGGTGGCCGGCAGGTTCACGATCGCCTTGTGCTCCGGCGTCGGCTGCCACACGTCGAACACGGCGTCGCAGACTTCCTTCGCGAAATCGAGCTCGGTCGCCGTGAAGGTTTCCGGGCTGTATTGCAGCGTGAAATGCGTGTCGGTCGCAGCGTCGGCGAAGCGCTTGATCGTGCGCGCGGCGTTCACCGCGAGCTCCTTCACGCCGTCGCGGTCGAGGCCGAACACGATCTTGCGGAATTCCGGCGCGGTCGCGTTGTACAGGTGCACGATCGCGCGCTTCGCGCCGCGCACCGAGTCGAAGGTGCGCTCGATCAGGTCGTCGCGCGCCTGCGTGAGCACCTCGATCGTCACGTCGTCGGGAATGTGGCCACCTTCGATCAGCTCGCGCACGAAGTTGAAGTCGGTCTCGGACGCCGACGGGAACGCGACCTCGATCTCCTTGAAACCGATCGCGACCAGCATCTTGAACATCCGCATCTTGCGCGTCGCGTCCATCGGCTCGAACAGCGACTGGTTGCCGTCGCGCAGGTCGGTGCTCATCCAGATCGGCGCTTGCGTGATAGTGCGCGTCGGCCACATGCGGTTCGGCAGGTTGACGGGCGTGAACGGTCGGTACTTCGTCGCGGGGTTCTTCAGCATCATGATGTTCGGTCCTCGGTCGGTTTGTCGGGAAACCGCCGCGCGCTGGCCATCCGTCGGGGTGGCAGGCTGCGCGCGCAGCGATGAAAACGGGTGAAAACGGCACAACGGCAAAGCGGTACGGCGAACGACAGCCTTGGCGGTTGAGCGACCGGGACGGAGCGGAGCGATTCGGAAGAAGGACGAACTCAAGCGCCGGTCGACAACCGGGGCCAGGTCGGTGATGCGGGGGAAATCTGGCGCTTCAGGACAGAAGCAGATGGAAAGCGCGCAGCCGCAGACCCAGCCCGGAGAAACGGGCTAGTAGTCGTAGCGAGAAGAGGGGCTGGGCGGCTTGCATGGCCGAAATCAAATCACAGGGGGATGGGGGCTGTCAACGGGCTGGACGCAAATGGCGCCGAATTTGAACGCTCAGAATCAGTCTCGTCCGATAGGCGGCGCACCGCCCCGTCGATATGCTTCATGGGTGCGGCACTGGTGAGGCCCCTGTTCACGTTCGGAGTGAGTTGGTCTACGTACTTCGCCGGTTGCCGCACCCCCTCCTGCTGCAATCAATCGGGTTTCGGTGTGGGCGTTCGGTGGTGGCCGGTGGGCGCGGCCACGACCGAGATGCTGATGTTGAAACCAACGCTGCCAGATGCGAACGCCGAGCGTCCGCGCCGAAACCCGATTGCCCCCGCCTCCCCGGCGCGCCCCGCAACGCCTGCGCAACCGAGCATCATTCAGAAAAGCGATACACGCGCCGATATAATTTCTCGAATATATCGAAACACCTTCAATTAAACACATTTCATTAAATCGATTAACCTCCGTTTTCGATTTACTGAACAATAGCCATTCTCCGGCGAATATTTTCTTATTTATTTTTCGGCATGCTCGGGAGGTCGCATTTCAAACGGCAAACGTTTGCGCGACACGGCTAGAAGCCTTACCCATCATTCCTCAGGAGGAAAGCATGGCCGATTCTCAAACGTCATCCAATCGCGCCGGCGAGTTTTCGATTCCGCCGAATACCGAATTCCGCGCGATTTTCTTCGCGAATGCCGCCGAGCAGCAGCACATCAAGCTGTTTATCGGCGACAGCAAGGAACCCGCCGCGTATCACAAGCTGACGACGCGCGACGGCACGCGTGAAGCGACGCTGAATTCCGGCAACGGCAAGATCCGCTTCGAAGTGTCGGTGAACGGCAAGCCGTCGGCCACCGATGCGCGCCTCGCGCCGATCAACGGCAAGAAATCGGACGGCTCGCCGTACACGGTCAATTTCGGGATCGTCGTGTCGGAAGACGGCCACGACAGCGACTACAACGACGGCATCGTCGTGCTCCAGTGGCCGATCGGCTGACCTGATGCGCGTCTGACGCACACCTGACGACTCACCACCGCCGGCCGCCTCCGGGCCGGCCGGCGGCTGCGCGCCGCGTTCGGCGGCAGCCCCCCCTATTGCATCGAAACCCGCCCTACCAAACGGAGACATCCATGCCCCTCCTTTCGGCTTCGATCATCAGCGCACCCGTGGCGACATCGGAAACCTATGTCGACATCCCGGGCCTGTACATCGACATCGCCAAGGCAGAGATTCGAGACGGGAAACTGCAGGTCATCCTCAACGTGCCGACGCCGTACGCAACCGGCAACAACTTCCCCGGCATCTATTTCGCGATCGCGACCGACAAGGGCGTCGTCGCGGATGGCTGCTTCACGTATTCGTCGAAGGTGCCCGAAGCCACCGGGCGCATGCCGTTCACGCTCGTCGCGACGATCAACGTCGGCACCGGCGTCACGTTCGTGAAGGGCCAGTGGAAAAGCGTGCGCGGCAGCGCGATGCATATCGACTCGTACGCGAGCCTGTCCGCGATCGGCGACACGGCCGGGCAATCATCGTCGTCCGGCAGCGGAAGCGGCGAAACCGGCGCGGGCGGCAACCCGGGCGGCACCGGTAGCGGCACGATCGGCGGCGGCGGCGAGCGCGACGGTACGTTCAACCTGCCGCCGAACATCAAGTTCGGCGTCACCGCGCTCACCAACGCGGCGAACGACCAGACGATCGACATCTACGTCGACGACAACCCGAAACCGGCCGCCACGTTCAAGGGCGCCGGCATGCAGGACCAGAACCTCGGCACGAAGGTGCTCGACTCCGGCAAGGGGCGCGTACGCGTGATCGTGATGGCGAACGGCAAGCCGTCGCGGCTCGGCTCGCGGCAGGTCGATCTCTTCAAGAAGACGTACTTCGGGATCGTCGGCTCGGAAGACGGCGCCGACGACGACTACAACGACGGCATCGTGTTCCTGAACTGGCCGCTGGGTTAAGCAGCGTCACGCAGCCCCCCATCGCCACGCCGCCCGGCGTGGCGATTCGCTTCGGCACGCCGGGCCTGACGCCTCGAGTATCTCTCGCCTCCCTGACCAATCGGCCTGTCCGATTCGATTGCCCCCTAATCGCTGTACGGCTACGACCCCGCATCGATCGCCTTTGTTTCGCTGCGATTCCCCGTTCCCGACACCGCCTTTCGTCGGGTCGCTCCCTGATTGATCAACACGCCATTCCGCACACAGGACTTGCGCTCCATAACTACGACTCATAGAATCGTAGTTATGGAGCGCATCGATGCGCAGGCAACGTCGGTGTTCTACCGACCCCATGCATCAATCAACCGGAGTGGAACAGTGGCACAGAAAATTCTTGTGATCGGGGCCGGCTTTGCCGGCATGTGGAGTGCATTGAGCGCGGCGCGCGTGCTGGACGCGCACGGTCAAACCGACGTGGAGATCACCGTGGTGGCGCCCGACGCCCATCTGCACGTGCGTCCGCGCCTCTACGAAGAAGGCCCGGCAAACTTCCGGGCGCCGCTCGGCGAGATCTTCGACGCGGTGGGCGTGACGTTCGTCCAGGGCACGGTCGAGCGCATCGACGTGGCGCGCCGGACTGCCGACGTACTGGGTACGGACGGCAAAGCGACGACGCTCGACTACGACCGCCTCGTGCTGGCGGCCGGCAGCCGCCTGTTCCGCCCCGCCATTCCGGGCCTCGCCGAGCATGCGTTCAGCGTCGATCAGACCGACGAAGCCGTCGAGCTCGAAGCGCACATTCGCGATCTGGCGTTGCAGCCGGCCTCCACGGCACGCGATACGGTCGTGGTGGCAGGCGGCGGATTCACGGGCATCGAAACGGCAGCGGAAATGCCGGCCCGCCTGCGCGCCGCGCTGGGCGAGCACGCGAACGTGCGGGTCGTGATCGTCGAGCGCAACGACGCGATCGGCCCCGATCTGGGCGCGGGCCCGCGCCCCGTCATCGAGGAGGCGCTGCGCACGCTCGGCGTGACGTGGAAGCTCGGGTCCGGCGTCGCATCGGTCGACGCGGGCGGCATCACGACGGCGGACGGCGAGCGGATCGAGTCGAGCACGGTGATCTGGACGGCCGGCCTGCGCGCGAGCACGCTGACCGAACAGATTCCCGGCCGCCATGACGCGACGGGGCGCCTGCATGTCGATCGCAACCTCGCGGTCGAAGGCGTGCCGGGTGTCTACGCGACGGGCGACGTTGCATATGCGGCTACCGACGACGAAGGCAACCACACGATGATGTCATGCCAGCACGCGATGAACCTGGGCCGTTCGGCGGGGCACAACGTGGCCGCCGATCTGCTCGGTCTGGAACAGATCCCGTACAGCCAGCCGAAGTACGTGACGTGCCTGGATCTCGGCCCGTGGGGCGCCGTTTATACGGAAGGTTGGGATCGTGAAGTGAAGCTGACGGGCGCGGAGGCGAAGAAGCTCAAGCACCAGATCAATTCCGAATGGATCTATCCGCCGCGCGCGGATCGCTCGGAAGCGCTGGCGGCCGCGGATCCGTTGCGGATCGTCGTGGCCTGAGCGACGCGTTTGCCCGCACGATGCGCGGCGTGCCGCAAAGGCATCCCGTGCATCGTCGGGCCGTGTCGTGTCGCGCCGCGCCACCGCGGAGCGACGTCACACGAATCAGCGCTCGCTGCCGCGACTGGCCGCGCGATCGGCAAACCAGCCGACCACCTTGGGGCCGTAGCCGGCCGGCGCCTTCGACCACGCCTGCCCGGCGAGATCGGCGAGCGACTGCTTCTTGAGTTCCTCCCGCATCGCCCGTTCCGCGGCCTGCATCACCGCGTGAATCGAACAGGTGCCGCGCGTGGCCCACGCGGGCGGCTCGCCTTCGAACACCGCACACTGGCCGCGCACTTCGCGGCAGTCGAACAGCCGCTTGTCGCCGTCGATCGCTTCGACGACATCCTGCACGGAGATGTCGCGCGCGGGCCTCGCCAACGCGAAGCCGCCGCGAATGCCTTCGCTGGACACGACGATCCCGGCCTTCGCGAGACGCGTGAAAAGCTTGGCCGCGTAATCGACGGAGACGCCCTGCATCTCGGCGAGGTCGCGCACGCTCGCGTCGCGCACGCCCGTGGAAGTGTCGGCGAGATAGAGCAGGCAATGCAGGCCATACTCGACGCCGGTGCTGATGAACGACATGCTATTGCGACTCGTGGTATCGGAGTTGGGAGCGTAGCGCAGGACGGCGACAATGTCACCCGTCGCGCCATCCGTCCCGTTTTCGTCAGCGACGGTCGCTTGCATGTGCCTGCCCTGCAAGAACGATCAAATGCCCCCGCCGCCGATACCATATAGTCCGCCCGACACCCTCAATGGAACGCCTTGACGTCCTCCGCCGCCTAAAGGGCAGGGGATTCCCACAACTGGCGATGCACGTCCGCATCGGAGAATGTTCAAAGCAGCATTGGTATCTCGATCATGCAAGACACCGCACTCACTGCAGGCCCACTCTCTTATTCGCAGTCCCGCGATACCTTTCGGCTGCGTCGTGCTGTCTTTCGACCCGCACGCCGAGCAGGACTGGGTAGAACCGCTTTCGTCCACTTCCTCGAACGTCGCTCCGTGCGCGATCGCCTTGTAACGGAGCTTGTCCCGAAAGGACGACCAGGATGCGTCGTAGACGCTTTTCGCCATCCTGGTTCTGGCGAGTTTCGCGGCCGACACATTGCCAACAGCGATGTAATCGAAGCGTCGCACCAGATCGAGCGCGAGCTTGTGCTGGAAATCGGCACGAGCATTCGCGACCTTGGCGTGCAGCTTCGCGATATGCCGCTTGTGCTTACGCGCCCGTTGCGCTTTCGCCAGCTTTTCCGCCGCGCGTCGGCCGAACTGGTCATTGCGCAGCTTCTCGCCAGTCGAAAGTGTGGCGAAGTCTTTCAGGCCGAGATCGATGCCGACACCGGAACGGATCGGGCGGGCCTGAACATCCGGAATCTCGATCACGATGTTCAGAAACCAGTTGCCGCGCGCGTCTTGCGCAAAATTGGTTCCGTCTTTGATCTTGCCGTCGGGAAGCGGTCGGCTGTTGAACACGCGAAAGGTGTTACCGGCAAAACGAAATGCATCGCCCTCGCGCTTCAGGTCGCGGCCCTTGAGCGGCACCCAGCCGAGCGATTTCCTGCCGCGATAGCGCAAGCAAGGCCGTCGGCGCTGGCTGAGCGACTTCGCGTATTGCTCGCAGGTTGCGTTGACGGTGCCGGAGTGGATGCCGAGCTCCTTGCTGCTACCAGTCGTCAGCACGTTCAAGTCGAAACCCGACGGCCACTTCCTATTCCATTTGATCGCGTGTTTCTGCGTGTCATTGCAGAAGTTCCAGACGTAGTTCACCGCACGGCTCTGCTTGTTCAGCAATCCGTTGAGCGACTTCACCCGGTAGCGGTAAACAATAATCATATCGGTCATCCTAACCTGCGAAAGAAGCTGCCTGTCAATGGCACGCCTTTCCTCTCCTTGATGCGCCCCGATGAAATTCCCTTTGCGGGAAATGGCGTGGCTTCCCGGAGTCAAAACTGATGAATCCGGTAGGACAAGCACTCTGGTTTATCGAAACCCAGCTGGACAGGGAACTGACGCTCGACAGGATTTCCGCCAATTGCGACATGTCGCGCTTCGGCTTCTCGCGCCTGTTCTCGATGAATACCGGCTGGCCGGTGATGCGCTATGTCCGGTCGAGGCGGCTGACGCGTGCGGCACGCGCGCTGGCGCAAGGCGCGCCGGACATCCTGCAGGTGGCGCTCGATGCCGGCTATGGCTCCCATGAGGCGTTCACGCGCGCCTTCCGCGATTGCTTCGGCATGACGCCCGAGGACGTGCGGGCACGGCGCACTCTCGACGGGTTGTCTATTGTGGAGCCGCTTCGCATGAAAGAACTGAAACTCATCGCCGTGACGCCGTCGCGCTTCGAAGATGGTGGAAAGCGGCTGATCGCCGGCATGAGCGACCGCTACACGTTCGAAACCAACGAAGGCATTCCGGCGCTATGGCAAGCGTTCATCCCATACATCGGTACCATTCCCGGCCAGGTCGACTACGTGACCTACGGCGTGTGCTGCAACCCCGATGCGGATGGCAGCTTCGAGTACATCGCGGGCGTGGAAGTCACGAGCCGCGAGCGGTTGCCCGCCCCCTTGCGCTGCGTCGAACTCGAACCGCAGCGGTATGCGGTCTTCGAACACGAAGGGCACATCTCAACGCTTCATCAGACGATCTACAGCATCTGGAACGGCTGGCTGCCGACGTCGGGGTTCAAGGCGGTCGACGCGCCCGAGTTCGAGCGCTACAGCGCGGACTACGATCCGGTGACGGGCGCCGGTGTGCTTGAAATCTGGTTGCCGGTCGAACCTGCGGTGTAAGCGGTTTGCGTTGATCGGCTGCGACGGGGCTCGTCGCGGCCGATCGATCCATGCCTCGTCATCGTCGACTTCACCACGCCCACCGCACGCCCGCATTCCCGGTAATCGTGCGCTGGTGTTCGCCGCCGAGGTTCGTCAAGTAGCTGACCGTCGCATACACGCTGCCGCGCTTCGTCAGTTGCGCAACCAGCCCCGCGCCGATCTGCCCGGCCGTCTGCCCGACCTGCGTGCCGATCGTCGTCGAGCCGCCGAAGGTGGTCTTGTCGTCGGTACCGAACGAGCGCAGCACGTTCACGCGCAGGTACGGCTTCCAGCTCACGCCGTTCGCATCGAACGCATATTGCAGCCGCGCGCCGATCCGGCCGAGGAACGTGTTGCCGTTATTCCAGCTCACGCTCGAGATCCCGTCGTTGAACCGGTCGAGCGACAGCCATTGCCATACGAGCTGCGCCTGCGGCTCCAGCGTCAGCCCGTAGCCGAGCGCGATCGGCAATCCGGCTTCGACCGAACCGGTGAACGCGTTGCCGTTCGTCGAGCCGCCGATGTTGTCGGTCGAATGCGTGCGCACGGTCAGTGCGCTGCCCATCAGCACGGCATCGGTGTACCAGCCGCCCGGGCCGATGTGCGTCCAGTAACCGCCGAGGTTGTACGCATTGACCTGCAGCGACCCGACGCCCATGTCCTGCTGCGCGAGCGCGAAGCCGTTCACGTCGCCGACCGCACGCGAGAATCCGAGGAAGAAGCCGTAGTGGTTGCGATGGCCGCTCGCTGTGGTGTCCGCGTACAGATCCTGACCGACCTGCATCCCCCACACCGTGCCGTCGTACGACGGTGTCACGTCGCCCTTCTGCTTGATGTCGCTGTGGCCGCCCCACACGCGCGCCCACGATGCGGGTATCGAACCGTTCTCGGCCAATAGCCCCTGTTCGCCTTGCCGATCATGGAACGTGTCGATCTGCAGCAGCCCGAGCTGGCGCGCGACGGCCGGCGCTTCCGCGTACAGCGGCACTTCGGGGCGGTAGATCGGCTCCGGATTGCCGCCCGTTCCCGCGTTGTCGACGGCTTCGACGATCGATTCCGGCGTGCCTTCGGCCGGCGTGATCGGCGGCTCGGTCGGCGGCGTCGGCTGGCCGGGCTCGACGACCGGCGGCTGCGGTTTCGGTGGCACCGTGTTGCGCAGGTACCAGTTGTCGCCGGTGCCGGTCGCCGCGCCGCCCTTCGCGAGGAAGTACGTGTACGCGCCGGCGCTGACCGAGCCGCCCGACAGCGAGAACGCACCGGCACTCGTCGTCGCGCCGCTGGTGGCTTGCACGACCTGGATGCCGTCCGCCACCGTCTGCGCGCCGGCACCGCCGACGTTCGTCACCTTCAGCGTGCTCGTGCCGTTCGCCGCGCCGCCGCTGACGATCAGCTGGTCCGACGGCGCGCCGTCGCCGGTCAGCGTCGTATTCAACGCGATCGTCGCGTGTTGCCCCACGTAGTTGCCGGCCACCGTCAGCGTGTTGCCCACGCCGCTGCCGCCGAGCTGCACGAGGCCCGCGTTCGTCAGCGTGCCCTTGACCAGCAGGTTGCCGGTCGGCCCGCTCGCAAGGCCTGCAAGCGCGTTCGCGACCGAGATCGTGCCGTTGTTCGTCACGTCGCCGGTCACGCTGCCGTAGCCGCCGAGCGTCGCGCCCGACGCGACCGTCACGAGGCCGCCGCCGGTCAGCGCGGCGAGGCTGTTCGATCCGTCGCCGACCACCAGCGTGCCGGCATTCACGTTCGTGCCGCCAGTGTAGCCGTTCGTGCCGTTCAGGGTCAGCGTGCCGCTGCCGAGCTTCGTCAGCGAACCCGCGCCGGAGATGTTCTGCGCGATCGTCGAGTTGAAGCCTTGCGTATCGATCGTGCCGTTGTTTGACGTGATCGACACCGCGCGGCTCGACGCCAGGTTGAACGAACTGCCGAGCTGCAGCGTGCCGCCGTTGAACGTGAGCCCGCCCGACGCCGCGCCGAGCGCGTTGTCCGCCGCAACCGACAGCGTGCCTTGCGTAATCGTCGTGCCGCCCGAGTACGTGTTGCCGCCGGCCGACGACGGCGTGACCGTCAGCGTTCCCGCGCCGGTTTTCTCCACCGCGCCACTCCCGCTGATCGTGCCCGTGTACGTGCCGGCGCTGTCCTGCTGAAAACGCACGAGCCCGTTGTCGGTCACCGACAAAGGCAGGTTCGCCGCATTCGCCTGCAGCGTCGCACCTGCGTTGACCGTGGCCACGACCGACGCCGTGGTCGTGCCGAGCGTGCCCGTGAGGTTCAGCGTGCCACTCTGCACGAGTGCGGTCGAGAACGTGCCGGTGCCGGCCCACGTCCAGTCGGTGCCGGCCATCGTCAGGCTCTGGAAGTTCGTGAAGGCATTCGACGCGGTGCCCGTGCCCTGCAGCGTCACGGTGTTGGTGCCGGCGCCGCCGTTCGCGGTGCCGACGATCTGCGAGCCAGTCTGCAGGATCAGCGTCACGTTGCCGTTGCCGCCCTGGATCGCGGTGCCGCCGCCACCCTGGATCAGCCCCGCGTTGGTGATCGTCGTCGCGCCGTTGGTCGAGCGCACGCCGATCCCGTTGTTGCTGATGATCTTGCCACCCGCCTGGTTCGTGATCGTCGCGGTGAACGAGCTGCCGAGCGTGTTCGACACGACCGCGTCGACGCTGCCGCCGCTCGTCGCGGTGCCCGTCGTCTGGATCGTGCCGCTGTTGACCAGCGTGTCGTTGTTGCCCTGCATGTACACGGCCGGCGCATCGCGGCCGTTCGACGTCAGCGTGCCGCTGTTGGTGATCGTGCCGTTGCCGCCGAGCAGCGACGCCGCGCGCGCGTTGTTGCCCGAAGTCGTCACGGTGCCGGTGTTGACGATCTGGTTGCCCGACGCGCCCGGATTGCTCTGCCCCCACGCGGCCGTCATTCCGTACGAGTTGTTGCCGGTGGTCGTGATCGAGCCGTTGTTGACGAGCGTGTTGTTGTTGCCGTTCGCGGCCATCCCGTCGTTGTAGGTGCCGGTGGTCGAGATCACGCCTGTTGCGGCGTTGGTGATCGTGTTGTTGTTGTTCACGCCGATCAGCACCGCGCCGCGGTTCGCGACGCCCGTGCCGTTGCCGGACATCGACAGGTTGCCGTTGTTGGTGATCGCGCTCTGGGTATCGACGGAGAACGGTGTCGGCGTGGACGTCAGCACATAGCTGCCGGTCGCGGTCGA
The DNA here is from genome assembly GCF_017104585.1 of Burkholderia sp. Ac-20392. NCBI lineage: Bacteria > Pseudomonadati > Pseudomonadota > Betaproteobacteria > Burkholderiales > Burkholderiaceae > Burkholderia > Burkholderia sp. Ac-20392. The sequence continues at coordinate 3,237 of NZ_JAAGPB010000160.1, read as the reverse complement.
ATCAAGGTTGATCGCCACGTTGGTGCTGCCGGTCGCGGCCACGACCGATGGAATGTTCGCACCGGAACACGTGACCGTCGTTCCGCTGCCCGGCGCGGTGGTCGAACATGCCGCATAGGCGCCCACCGGCATCGCACCGGTCAGGATCGCCATTCCGCCCAAACCCAGGTTCCGCGTCGTTCTTTTCATCGTTCCGCTCGCATTTATTGGTGACGTTATTGCTGCAAATCGGTGCGTGAAACGGGTTATATCACCTGTCTTGAAATAATCGCAAGATCGGAACGGGTGATATCGAAAATCAGTGCGGGATTAATTTCGCATTCGGAAATAACGGAACGGGGTGCGCTGCTGCGTTGCGGCAAACGCTGCATTGCCTCGGTGGAGAGCAAGCGGGAATGTAAAGCAGTTGAATTTGCCGAGTTTCAGACAAATCTTGATTTGATGAAGCAGACGATTTGAAGCAGCCGGAAAATTTGACACCCCTCGACGATCGATTGGTCGCGCAATGGCTGCGCGCCAATCCGGCCATGTTGCTTCGCACGATGACCGGCCATTCGGCCTCACCGGCACGCACGTCGCCCCGTGCATGCAACGACGCCGCCGGCTGAGGCCCGCGGCATCTCCCCCGTCAACCAGCCCGCGATCCGGCAGGCTTCGCCATCGCCACCGGCTGCGACCACGCGGCCGACGCCAGGCGCGTACGCGCATCGCGCACCACGCGGTTGAACGCCACACGCCGTTCACCCTTCAGTTTCGCCGCCTTGCCCGCCTGTACCAGCGCGACCGGGTCGACGAGACGGGCATGCCGCCGGACCTCGAAGTGCAGATGCGGCCCCGTGGCCGTACCCGTGCTGCCGACCGCGCCGACGCGCTGGCCGCGCACGACCCGCATGCCGGTTCGCAGCGTCGGCTCGAATGCCGACAGGTGCGCGTAGTACGACGCATAGCCGCCGTCATGGCGGATCACCACGTACTTGCCGTAGCCGCGCGGCTCGGTGCCGATGAACGTCACGACGCCGCGCTCCGACGCATGAACCGCACGCCCGGCCGGCGCCGCGAGATCGACGCCGGAATGCACATGACGCGTGCCGGTCACCGGATGCACGCGCGCACCGAAATGCGAGCTGATCCGGCTTGCGCCGACCGGCATCGCAAACCGCGAGCCGGCGAACGGCATGCCGTCGAGGTCGTAGTAGGCGCCCGGCGACCCGGCATCGGGCGCAAACCACACCCCCGCGACGCGCTGGCCGCGCAAGCGAACCTCGAGCGCCGTCACGCGCACGCGGCCCGGCAGCCTGGCGTTGCCGTCGGGTTCGTATGTGACGCGGAACGTGTCGCCAGACACACCGCGCTGTTTCAGGTCGACGCGCCCGGCGAGCAGGCGGGTGATCTGCGCGGCAACGCCGGCCGGCAGATCGACGCGCCCCAGCGACGCCTGCAGGCTGCCGACGATCGCGCCGCCACGCGCGCCGCGATCGGCTTGCGCGAGCACGAACGGTTCGGCAGCGGCGAGATCGACCGGACGCCGCTCGAACGCAGCCTGCTCACCCGCTGCGGGCAACGCCGACGCAAGACCGTAGTCGAACCTCGACGCGTATGCGCGTTCGACCGCCCCGCGCGCCGCGTCGCACAGCACGCGGTAGGCCACGCAGGCACCGAAGCGCGCAACGGGGTCGTCGCGTTCGCCGGCCGTCGGCACGGCCAGCGCATGCGACGGGTAGGCAACGTCGAGCGGTGCGGCCGTCGATGCATGCAAACCGCCCCACGTGGTGCGCGCGGCATTGAAAAAGGGCACGTCGACAAGATCGGCCGTCACGGGCGCAAACGGCGCGGCGTCGTGAGACGCGTATGCCACCACACCCGGTGCGCCGGCCACACAGACCGCCGCGATGACACCGCGCAGCAGCGTGCGGCGCATCGGGAAACCGTGAACGCCGTGCCGTGCGGGTTGACCTTGTTCGCGTGCGAGACGGAAACGCAGGTCTAACCGCATGACGTCGTCACTCGCTGAATGTCAGTGAAAAATCGGGAAACAACCGGGTGTCGCGGAGGAACGATCGTCGCGACCCGGTAACGTGAAAACGAGTGTAGCGGCGCGATCGAAGCGGTTGAATAGGACTAGTCTCATTTGATTGAAAAGCCGCTTCGTACTAGATCGAAACCGCGATTTCACGGCCTGACGGCATCGCTACGCGGCATTCGACCCCACCCGTTCGCGCGAACCATTGTGCGCCGCGTACAGTCGAACGCTGCCGGCGCGTAAGCGCAAGCCCGCCCGACCACGGCGGGCTCGCCACGCGTCGCGCACTGTTTCTTCCAACCGGAATCCCGTCATGTTGCTCGATCACCTGCACCCGGAACGCTGGACGTTCCTGTGGAACGCGCTGTCCACCCTCTCCCTCAAGCTATGCGCCGGCCTGGCGTTGCTCGTCGCCGGCTGGTGGCTGTCGAAACGCATCGGCAACTGGCTGAACCGTCTGCTCTCGAACAAGGAACGCGTCGACGACACACTGCGGCCGATCCTCTGCGACGTCGCCGTGTGGGGCATCCGCATCGTCGCGATCGTCGGCGCGCTGTCTCAGCTCGGCATCGAAACCGCGAGCCTCATCGCGGTGCTCGGCGCGGCCGGCCTCGCGATCGGGCTCGCGCTGCAGGGCACGATGCAGAACATCGCGGCCGGCATCATGCTTCTGCTGCTGCGGCCGTTCAAGGTCGGCGACTATATCGACGGCGGCACGGGCGTCGCGGGCACCGTCGACGAGGTTGGACTCTTCATGACGCGGCTGACGAAGCCGGACGGTATCTGCGAATACGTGCCGAACAGCGCGCTGTGGGGCAGTTCGATCCGCAACTACACGCGCAATCCGACGCGCCGCCTCGATCTCGAAGTGGAGGTGTCGGTGCACGACGATATCGATCGCGCGCTCGACGCGCTGCGCGCGCTGGCCGCGGCCGATCCCGACGTGCTGCAGGATCCCGCGCCGGACGTGATGGTGATGCGCTTCGACGACAGCACGGTCGTCGCGAACATGCGCGTGTGGACGCACACCGACAAGTTCTGGGCGATGCGCTGGCGCCTCGCGCGCCAAGTGCGCAAAGCGCTCGCCGACGCGAATTGCGCGCTGCCGATCCGCACGCGCGAGCTGCACATCGTGCCCGACACCGACCGTCAGCGCGTGAGCCTCGGCAAGCAGGCCTAGCGCGGGCTCACACGGCGCCCCGGCGACCCGACGCGGC
>NZ_JAAGPB010000159.1:0-17188 GCF_017104585.1 Burkholderia sp. Ac-20392 | reverse complement strand
GGCGCGATCGGCGTCGGCAGCACGGCCGGCCGCTTCTTCCTCGGCGGCCTCGCCGATCGCTTCGGCCGCCGCACATCGCTGCTCGCGATGTTCGCGGGCATGGCCGTCGCGCTCGTCGCGTGGGCCGGCGCCGGCACCGTCGCGACGCTTGCGGCGTTCGCACTCGTGTTCGGCGTGTTCTACGGCGGCTGGGTCGCGGTGCTGCCGGCGGTCGTGATGGACTATTTCGGTGGCCGCAACGTGAGCGGGATCATCGGCGTGCTTTATACGAGCGTCGCATTCGGCACGCTGATCGGGCCCACCGCGGCCGGCTTCATCTACGACGCGGGCGGCGGCTATCTCGTGCCGATCCTGGCCAGCGCCGCCGCCAATGCGATCGCCTTCGCGATCGTTGCGACGACAGGGCGTGCGTCGACGGCCGCACGTGCGGCGCGCGGATAGGCGCGTTTCGGCCGGTGCGCCGTCGCGAATTCCGGTAGGGTGGCCGGATCGTGAAACGAAGGCATCCAGCCGGGAGGCCCCATGACATTCGACGAAGTCCGGCAGATCGCACTGGCGTGGCGCGGCGTCGAGGAAGGCACGTCGTACGGCACGCCCGCACTCAGGGTGAAGGGCAAGATGCTCGCGCGGCTGCGCGAGGACGGCGACACGCTCGTCGTGAAAGGCGTCGGCCCCGACGAGCGTGCGTGGCTGATCGAATCGGAACCCGACGTGTATTACGTGACGGATCACTACGTCGGCTGGCCGATCGTTCTGGTGCGGCTGTCGGCGGCCCATCCGGACGCCGTGAAAAACCTGCTTCTGCGAGAATGGCAGGCCGTCGTTCCTGCCAAATGGCGCGACGAGATGGTGCGCGGCACGCGCTGACGCGCCCGTTGCAGTCTGGCTGACCCGGCCTCGTCGGATGCTTTCGGCGCGCTCGCGAATCACCGGAAACGGGTACAAGCGTTGCATCGATCGACGTCGATGCAACAAGTGGTTCCATCGAAATTCTTCAATTGGTTCTTAGTGACGAACCGTTTGATGCTTACACTCCTTCGCTTCGAAGGCAGCTGACGAAAGCCGACGGAAAGGGCGCACGCGATGCGCCGGCGCCCTGCGCGCCGCATCGCACCCGCAGCTTCGCAGACTGCGTCGCGCACCGTTCCGGAACGGCCCCCGATCCGGCTGAGCGCCTGCATCCCGTGCACGCGCCGCATCCGGCCCGGCCCAAGAACCACAATTCCCCGTGCTGCCTTCACGCGATACCCGGCCATACCGGAACCGTTTTTTGGAGAGAGACAGATGAGTGGAAGCAACACAGGCCTCGGTACGGGCCTGAAGCAGCGGCACGTGACGATGATGTCGATTGCCGGCGTGATCGGCGCGGGCCTGTTCGTCGGCTCCGGCCACGCCATCGCCGAAGCCGGCCCGGCGTCGATCCTTGCGTATGCGATCGCGGGCGTGCTGGTCGTGCTGGTGATGCGCATGCTCGGCGAAATGGCCGTTGCGCATCCGGACAGCGGTTCGTTCTCCACCTATGCCGATCGCGCGATCGGCCATTGGGCCGGTTTCTCGATCGGCTGGCTGTACTGGTGGTTCTGGGTGCTCGTGATTCCGATCGAGGCGACCGCCGCCGCGACCATCCTCAATGCATGGTTCCCTTCCGTCGCGACCTGGATCTTCGCGCTCGGCATCACGCTGGTGCTGACGGTAACCAACCTGTTCTCGGTCAAGAACTACGGCGAATTCGAATTCTGGTTCGCGCTGATCAAGGTCGTCGCGATCGTCGTGTTCCTGTGCATCGGCGGCGCGGCGATCGTCGGCATCATTCCCGCCCCCGCCGTGTCGGGCGTGTCGAACCTGTTCGCGCACGACGGTTTCATGCCGCACGGTGCGAGTGCGGTGCTCGCTGCGATGCTGACGACGATGTTCTCGTTCCTCGGCACCGAGATCGTGACGATCGCGGCCGCCGAATCGGACAACCCGCAACGCCAGATCGTGCGTGCGACGAATTCGGTGATCTGGCGTATCACGCTGTTCTATCTCGGCTCGATTCTCGTCGTCGCGGCCATCGTGCCGTGGAACGACCCGCTGCTGCCGACGCACGGCTCGTATCAGCGCGCGATGGAGCTGATCGGCGTCCCGAACGCGAAGGCGATCATCGACGTGATCGTGCTCGTGTCGGTCGCGAGCTGCCTGAATTCGGCGCTGTACACCGCATCGCGGATGCTGTTCTCGCTGTCCAAGCGCAAGGATGCACCCGCGTTCCTGCACCGCACCGATTCCACCGGCACGCCGCGCGCGGCCGTGCTCGCATCGACCGCGTTCGGTTTCGTGACCGTGATCGCGAACTACCTGATGCCGGAGCAGGTGTTCGGCTTCCTGCTGGCGACGTCGGGCGCGATCGCGCTGCTCGTGTATCTCGTGATCGCGATTTCGCAACTGCGGATGCGCAAGACGCTGGAATCGACCGGCGCGGACCTGACGCTGCGGATGTGGTTGTTCCCGTGGCTCACGTGGTTGGTGATCCTGTTCATCTGCGGCACGCTTACCGTGATGCTCGTCAGTGAGGATCACCGGATGGAAGTGGGGGCGACGGCTGTGTTGGCGTTGATCGTGCTGCTGGCGTCGTGGCTGAACAAGCGTGGTCGTGATGCGCAGGCGAGTGAAGGGCGGCGCGTGTCGGCGACGTGATGGAGTGAAGTGATGGCGGGCGGAAAGCCCGCGTCATGAAAAATGGCCCGATCGGCATTTGCCGGTCGGGCCATTTTTTTTCGTGCCGGAGCACGCGTTGCGCGATGCCATGCGTAGCGCACGGCATCGGCCGATGCAGCTGTCAGACGTTGAACAGGAAGTTCATCACGTCGCCGTCGTGCACGACATATTCCTTCCCTTCCGCGCGCATCTTCCCGGCTTCCTTCGCGCCTTGCTCGCCCTTGTACGTGACGTAGTCGTCGAACGAGATCGTCTGCGCGCGGATGAAGCCGCGCTCGAAGTCGGTGTGGATCACGCCGGCCGCCTGCGGCGCCGTGTCGCCGATATGGATCGTCCACGCGCGCACTTCCTTCACACCCGCGGTGAAGTAGGTCTGCAGGCCGAGCAGCTTGAAGCCAGCACGGATCACGCGGTCGAGGCCCGGCTCTTCCATGCCCATGTCGGCGAGGAACGCTTCCTTGTCCGCATCGTCGAGATCGGCGATTTCCGCCTCGATCGCCGCACACACGGCCACGACCGGCGCATTCTCGCTTTCCGCGTACTTGCGGACCACGTCGAGGTGCGGGTTGTTCTCGAAACCGTCGTCCTTCACGTTGGCGACGTACATCGCCGGCTTCGCGGTGATCAGGCAGAACGGCTTGAGCAGTGCTTCTTCGTCATCCGACAGCGCGAGGCCGCGCACGGCCTTGCCCTGGTCGAGCTGCGCGCGCACCTTCTCGAGCACCGCGACGAGCTTCGCCGCTTCCTTGTCGTTGCCCGACTTCGCAGCCTTCGAATAGCGCGTGAGCGCCTTCTCGACGGTGCCGAGGTCGGCGAGCGCGAGTTCGGTGTTGATCACTTCGATGTCGTCGATCGGGCTGACCTTGCCGGCGACGTGAATGACGTTCTCGTCCTCGAAGCAGCGCACGACGTGCGTGATTGCGTCGGTTTCGCGGATGTTCGCGAGGAACTGGTTACCGAGGCCTTCACCCTTGCTCGCGCCCGCGACGAGGCCCGCGATGTCGACGAATTCGACGATGGCCGGCACGACACGTTCCGGCTTGACGATCTCGGAGAGCGCCTTCAGGCGCGTATCGGGCACTTCGACGATGCCGACGTTCGGCTCGATCGTGCAGAACGGGTAGTTCTCGGCGGCGATGCCGGCCTTGGTCAGCGCATTGAACAGGGTGGACTTGCCGACGTTGGGCAAGCCGACGATGCCGCATTTGAGACTCATGGAATCCTTCGGACGGGTAAGGCGGCGCGGCCGGACAGGGCACGGCGGCGCGGGAAAAAAGGGCGGCCGGCGCTTGGGAGGCGGCGGGCCGACGGTCAAAGACGCTATTGTACCGTGCCGACGCCCCGGATTCCGGGCTGGCGCCGAACGGCCGATGCGGCGGGCCGCCGCGCTGCCGCATCGGCCTGCGATTCTGCTGATTTCCCGCAAAGTCCGGCCGCGTAAGGGTTTGGCCCCGCGGCTATAATGCCCGCCATGACTGCCCACCACACCTTCGACGTCGCCGTGGTCGGCGGCGGGCTCGTCGGCAAGACGGCCGCGCTCGCGCTGACCCAGTCCGGCTACAAGACAGCCTTGCTCGCCCAGCCGGCCACGCCGCGCCCCGCCGATCTCGCATTCGACACGCGCGTCTACGCACTGTCCTCCAGTTCGCAGGCCTTGCTCGAGCGGCTGCGGGTCTGGCAGGCGCTCGATCACAGCCGGCTCGCACCGGTCTACGACATGCGCGTGTACGGCGATGCGCACGCGGAACTGCATTTCTCCGCGTACCAGGCTTCCGTGCCGCAGCTCGCGTGGATCGCCGAATCGTCGCTGGTCGAGGCGTCGCTCGACGCCGCGCTGCGGTTCCAGCCGAATCTCACGTGGTTCGATGCGCGCGCACAGGGCTTCGACGTGCGCGACGACGCGGCCGTGCTCACGCTGTCGTCGGGGCAGGTGCTCGAAGCGGATCTCGTCGTCGGCGCGGACGGCGCGCATTCGTGGGTGCGCTCGCAAATGGGGGCCAAAGTCGAGCGGCGCGATTACCGGCAAACCGGCGTCGTCGCGAACTTCAAGGCGTCGCTGCCGCACCGTGAGACGGCCTACCAGTGGTTCCACGAAGGCGAGATCGTCGCACTGCTGCCGCTGCCGGACGGCCATGTGTCGCTCGTCTGGTCCGCGCACACCGCGCATGCGGACGAATTGCTCGCACTCGACTCGGCGCAGCTTGCGGCCGAGGTCGAGCGCCTGTCGCATGGCCAGGTCGGCACGCTCGACTGCGTGACGCCGGCTGCCGGCTTCCCGCTGGCGCTGCAGACGGTCGACAAGCTGATCGCGCCGCGCGTCGCGCTCGTCGGCGATGCCGCGCACCTGATCCACCCGCTCGCGGGACAGGGGATGAACCTCGGGCTGCGCGACGTCGCGGCGCTCGCCGATGCGATCGCGGGGAAGGAGAGCTTCCGCAACCTCGGCGATACGGTGCTGCTGCGCCGCTACGAGCGTTCGCGCCGCGAGGACATCCGCGCGCTGATGGTCGCGACCGACGGGCTGCAGCGGCTGTTCGCGGTGCCGGGCTCGCTCGCGAAGGCCGTGCGCAACGCGGGTATGGCCTTCGTCGGCGCGCAGCCGCTCGTGAAGCGCTGGCTCGTGTCGGCCGCGCTCGGCTGATCGAACCTTCGGCCGCTTCGCCGGTCGGACACGGTTCCGTTACGGCGTACACTGTGCCGTGCACACCGATTGAGCTGAAGGAAGATTTCGATGAAAAAAACGATCCGCATCGCGTCGCTGGCGCTGGCCGTCACGATGGCGACGCTTGGCTGCACCGCGCAGGCCGACCAGACCACCGACAAGCTGAAAGCGACGCTGCAGGCCCGCCTCGGCAGCGACGCGCCGATCAAGAGCGTGTCGAAAGCGCCGGTCGCCGGCCTTTACGAAGTGAACCTCGGCTCGCAGATCATCTATAGCGATGCGGCTGGCGATTACGTGCTGCTCGGCGATCTCGTCGACACCAAGACGCACAAGAACCTGACCGACGCGCGCCTGTCCGAAATCAACAAGATCGATTTCGCGAGCCTGCCGTTCGCGAATGCGATCAAGGTCGTCAAGGGCAACGGCGCCCGCAAGATCGCGGTGTTCTCCGATCCGAACTGCCCGTACTGCAAGAAGCTCGAGACGACGCTGCAGTCGGTCGACAACGTGACCGTCTACACGTTCCTGTACCCGGTGCTGTCGCCGGATTCGACCGCGAAGTCGAAGGCGATCTGGTGTGCGACCGACCGCGCGAAAACGTGGCAGGGCTGGATGCTCGACCATCGCGCACCGTCCGGCGCCGGTACCTGCGATACCACCGCGCTCGACAAGAACCTCGCGCTCGGCCGCGGGATGAATGTCACCGGCACGCCGACGATCTTCCTGCCGGACGGCCGCCGCCTGCCGGGCGCCGTGTCGGCCGACCAGCTCAACCAGGCGCTCGCCTCGAGCAAGTAACCGACTACACGCCGGGCCGCATGGCCTGGCCAGCGAGGGGCGCCCGCATCTGCCGGCGCCTTTCTTCGTTTCCGCCGCCGTATTCGACCGACCGATTGCCACGATGACCCAGCCGATCCGCTATTCGATTGTCCCGAAAGATCTTGCCGCGCACCTGTTCGAAGTGTCGGTGACGGTCACCGATCCCGATCCCGAAGGCCAGCGTTTTTCGCTGCCGGTGTGGATTCCGGGCAGCTACCTCGTGCGCGAGTTCGCGCGCAACATCGTGACGCTCGGCGCATTCAACGACGCGGGCCGCAAGGTGCGGATCGCGAAGACCGACAAGCACACGTGGCAGGCTGCACCCGTGAACGGCGCGCTGACGCTGCGCTACGACGTGTATGCATGGGACCTGTCGGTGCGCTCCGCGTATCTCGACGAAGCGGGCGGCTTCTTCAACGCGACGGCCGTGTTCCTGAGCGTCGCCGGACGCGAGGACGCGCCGTGTGAAGTCGACATCGCGAAGCCGGCCGGCGCGGCGTTCCGCGCGTGGCGCGTCGGTACGTCGCTGCCCGAGGGACGCGGCACCAAGCGCTACGGGTTCGGTGCATATCGCGCATCGAACTACGACGAGCTCTCCGACCATCCGGTGACGATCGGCGAATTCGCGCTCGCGACGTTCGACGCGCACGGCGTGCCGCACGACATCGTGATCGCGGGGCGCGTGACGCAGCTCGACATGGAGCGCCTGCGTACCGACCTGAAGCGCGTGTGCGAAGCGCAGATCGCGCTGTTCGAGCCGAAATCGAAGAAAGCGCCGATGGACCGCTACGTGTTCATGACGCTGGCGGTCAGCGACGGCTACGGTGGCCTCGAGCATCGCGCGTCAACCGCGCTGATCTGCAACCGCACCGACCTGCCGGTGAAGGGGCGGTCCGAAACGACGGAAGGCTATCGCACGTATCTCGGTCTCTGCAGCCACGAGTACTTCCATACGTGGAACGTGAAGCGCATCAAGCCGGCGGCGTTCGTGCCGTACGACCTGTCGAAGGAAAACTACACGTCGCTGCTGTGGCTGTTCGAAGGCTTCACGTCGTATTACGACGACCTGATGCTGGTGCGCAGCGGGCTGATGTCGCAGGACGAGTATTTCGCGGCGCTCGGCCGTACGGTCGGCGGCGTGCTGCGCGGCACGGGGCGCCTGAAGCAGAGCGTCGCGGAAAGCTCGTTCGACGCGTGGATCAAGTACTACCGCCAGGACGAGAACGCGACCAACGCGATCGTCAGCTACTACACGAAGGGTTCGCTCGTCGCGCTCGCCTTCGATCTCGCGATCCGCGCGCAGACGCGCAACAAGAAGTCGCTCGACGACGTGATGCGTCTGCTGTGGCAGCGCTACGGCCGCGATTTCTACCGCGGCAAGCAGGCGGGCGTCGAGGAAAACGAAGTCGAGTCGCTGATCGAAGCGGCGACGGGCGTCGCGCTCGGCCGCCTGTTCGCCGATGCCGTGCACGGCACGCGTGATCTGCCGCTCGCCGAGCTGCTCGAACCGTTCGGCGTGACGCTCGCGCCCGATGTCGCGAACGGCGCGACTGCGAAACCGACGATCGGCGCGCGCCTGCGCGGCGGCGCGGACTGCACGTTCGCGGCCGTCTACGAAGGCGGCGCCGCGCATCGCGCGGGGCTGTCGGCTGGCGACACGCTGATCGCGGTCGACGGGCTGCGCGTCACGGGCACCAACCTCGACGCACTGCTCGCGCGCTACCGGCCGGGTGACAAGGTCGAGGTTCACGCGTTCCGGCGCGACGAGCTGCGCACCGCGAAACTGAAGCTCGACGGCCCGGAAGTCACGCGCTACCGGCTGACGGCGGCGGCGAAGCCGGCTGCGGTCTCGAAGGCCCGGGAGGCCTGGCTGAAGGGTTGAACGGTCTGAAGCGGGTATCGGGGCGCGATCGAGGATTGTTCTGCTGCTGCAACAATCCGTCGCCTTGAACCCGCTTTTTCGCGGACATGCGGCCACGCACAATGGCGTCACTCGCGCTACCAAAGCGCAACCCTACTGGAGCCTGACATGACGACCATTCTGCAAATCAATTCCGCTGCACGTTCGCAAGGTGCGCAATCCACGCTGCTGGCCAACGAACTGACGGCAAAGCTGCAACAATCGAACCTCGGCGCGAAGGTCGTGGTTCGCGACTTGCTGGCCGATGCACTGCCGCACCTCGATGAATCGGTGCTCGGCGCGTTCTTCACGCCGGCCGACAAGCGCACCGCGGAACAGAATGCGATCGTCGCGAAGAGCGATGCACTGATCGCCGAGCTGCAAGCAGCCGACGTCATCGTGATCGGCGCACCGATGTACAACTTCGGCATCTCGTCGCAACTGAAGACGTACTTCGACTGGATCGCACGTGCAGGCGTCACGTTCCGCTATACCGAGAACGGTCCGGAAGGCCTGATCAAGGGCAAGAAGGTTCACGTGGTGACGGCCCGTGGCGGCAAGTACGCCGGTACGCCGAACGACAGCCAGACCCCGTACCTGCGTACGTTCCTCGGCTTCGTCGGCATGACCGACGTGAACTTCATCTTCGCGGAAGGCCTGAACCTCGGCCCGGATGCGCAAAGCGCCGCGCTGGCCGGCGCACGCGAAGCGATCGCCGCCGCGTAAGGTCGATGCGGGTGCGCCGCACCCGCTGCGTCGTCCGATAAAAAAACGCCGCGTCCCGAAAGGGGCGCGGCGTTTTTGCATGCCGGCTGGCGTGGCCGAAAGAATCGGCGGCGCGGCCGTTATGCGAGCGTTTCGGCCACTTCCGGCAGGCGCCAGTCGATCGGTTCGCGGTCTGCCTCGACCAGATAGTCGTTCGCGAGCGCGAAATGGCGGCAGCCGAGGAAGCCGCGGTGCGCGGACAGCGGCGACGGATGCGGCGCCTCGAGCACGCAGTGTGCGCTCGCGTCGAACAGCGCGCGCTTCGCCTGGGCATGTGCGCCCCACAGCATGAAGACGAGCCCGCGATGGCGACCGGCGAGTTCGCGGATCAGCGTGTCCGTGCACTGCTCCCAGCCGCGCTTCGCATGGCTCGCGGCGGCACCGCGCTCGACCGTCAGCACCGTGTTGAGCAGCAGCACGCCCTGACGCGCCCAGGTGTCGAGGCAGCCGTGGCGCGGCGTGTCATGACCGAAGTTCGCGGCGATTTCCTTGAAGATGTTGCGCAGCGACGGCGGGGTGCGCACGGCCGGCGGCACCGAGAACGCGAGCCCGTGCGCCTGCGGCGTGCCGCGATCGTCGCCGTGGTACGGATCCTGGCCGAGGATCACGACTTTCACGTCGTCCGGGCTCGTCAGGCGCAGCGCGCGGAACACGTCGGTCGGGTAGACCATCTTGCCGGCCGCACGCTCGTCATCGACGAAGCGGCACAGCGGCGCGTACGCGTCGCTGTCGGTAAAGGGTTTCAGCACGTCGCGCCAGACGGTCGGCAGCGCGTCGAATTGTGCGGCGAGGTGCGGGACGTTGGCGGCCGCGGGCTGCGGCGCCGTCGGGGCCGCAGCCGGAGCAGCGGTTTTCTTTGCGGGCTTGCGTCCGGCCGCGGGCGCTTCGGGCGCCGGGGACGGAATCTCGGTCGGTGCCGTTTCCGGCACGGGATCGTCGAACAGCGACGCCTGTTGCGGCGCGCGGGAAGTCTTGCGGGTTGCCATGCGTGATGCGGGTTATTGCGCGCGCAGCCGGTAGCCGCGCTGCGCCTTGCTGATGTTGTCGGGAGCGAGGCCCGGCAGCGCTTGCTGCAGTTCGGCGGCGAGCGTTGCGAGCGCCGCTTCCGGGCCGTCGATCAGTTCGAGTTCGATTTCGCTGATCGGTTCGCGGCGCGTTTCGTGTTCCGCCTGGACGACGATCTCGCCGAGGTCCACCGCGGCTTCCACGGTTGCGCCGCCGATTGCGATGCGCCACAGCGTACGCGAAAAATCCGTGCGGAACAGCGCCGACAGCGTACCGGCCGCGTCATTCAGCGCGGCGGCGGCTTCCGGCACGTCGCAGGCCGCGACGAGCGCATCGATCTCGAGCGCGTCGCCGGCGACCGGCAGTTCCCATTCGTGGCGGCGATGCAGGCCGCCTTCCGCGCTGCCGACCGTCTTGAACGTCTGCAGCCAGCCTTGCGGCGCGCGGCGCACGCGCACTGCGCTCTTCGAGCGGGCCAGCGCGAGATCGGGCGTGTCGTAATAGACGTTCGCGAGCGTGATGTCGTGACCGGGTTCGCCGGTCAGCGTCTCGAAGAAGCGTCGCGCGGCGTCGGCCTGGCCGGCCGGCAGTGCGAGCTTGATTTCCTTTTCGATCGCCATCAGAAGAACATCCGTGCCAGCTCTTCGCCCGGCTGGTCGGCGCGCATGAACGCTTCGCCGACGAGGAACGTGTTCACGTTCGCCGCCCGCATCGTGTCGACGTCGATGCGCGACAGGATGCCCGACTCGGTCACGACGATGCGGTCCGACGGAATCATGTCGAGCATGTCGAGCGTGGTCTGGATCGACGTCTCGAACGTACGCAGATTGCGGTTGTTGATGCCGAGCAGCGGCGTCTTGAGCGTCAGCGCCTGTTCCATCTCGTTGCGGTCGTGTACTTCGACCAGCACTGCGAGGCCGAGCGAGTGCGCATATGCTTCGAGATCCTGCATCAGCGGCGTGTCGAGCGCGGCGGCGATCAGCAGGATCGCGTCGGCGCCCATCGCGCGCGCTTCCATGATCTGGTACGCGTCGACGATGAAGTCCTTGCGCAGCACCGGCAGCGTGCAGGCCGCGCGCGCTTCCTCGAGGTAGCGAACGCTGCCCTGGAAGAACTGCTCGTCGGTCAGTACCGACAGGCATGCGGCGCCGTGCTCCGCATACGAACGCGCGATGTCGGCCGGCACGAAATGCTCGCGCAGCACGCCTTTCGACGGGCTGGCTTTCTTGATTTCGGAAATCACGGCCGCGTGGCCGGCCGCATGCTTCGCGCGCAGTGCGCCGACGAAGTCGCGCAGGTCGCGCGCGGATGCTTCCAGTTTCAGTGCCTCGAGCGGCGCGCTGCGCATGGCCGCCGCGACTTCTTCGCGCTTGACGGCGATGATTCGGTCGAGAATGTCGCTCATGGGGATTCCTGCTTGATTCGTAAGGGGAGTCAGCGCTTGAACTGCTGCGTGAAGCGCACGAGTTCATCGACTTTCGCGCGGGCCTTGCCGCTCGCGATCGCTTCGCGGGCGAGCTGGATGCCGTCCGCGATCGATTCGGCGACGTTCGCCGCATAGAGCGCAGTGCCGGCGTTCAGCGTGACGATCTCGCGCGCGACGCCCGGCTGGTTGTCCAGCGCGCCGAGCAGCATCGTGCGCGATTCGTCGGCATTTTCAACCTTCAGCGTGCGGTTCGACACCATCTGCAGGCCGAAGTCTTCCGGATGGATCTCGTATTCGTGCACCTTGCCGTCGCGCAGCTCGCCGACGAGCGTTGCCGCGCCGAGCGATACCTCGTCCATCCCGTCCTTGCCGTACACGACGAGCACGTGTTGCGCGCCCAGACGCTGCATCACGCGCACCTGGATGCCGACGAGGTCGGGGTGGAACACGCCCATCAGCTGGTTCGGCGCGCCGGCCGGATTGGTCAGCGGGCCGAGGATGTTGAAGATCGTGCGCACGCCGAGCTCGCGGCGCACGGCCGCGATGTTCTTCATCGCCGGGTGATGGTTCGGCGCGAACATGAAGCCCATGCCCGTTTCGGCGATCGATGCGGCAACCTGCTCGGACTGCAGGTCGATGTTCACGCCGAGCGCTTCGAGCACGTCGGCGCTGCCGGACTTGCTCGATACGCCGCGGTTGCCATGCTTCGCGACTTTCGCGCCGGCCGCGGCCGTGACGAACATCGACGCGGTCGAGATGTTGAACGTGTGCGAGCCGTCGCCGCCGGTGCCGACGATGTCGACGAAGTTCGAGTTGTCCTGCACCTCGACGTGGTTCGCGAATTCGCGCATCACGGTCGCGGCGGCGGCGATCTCGCCGATCGTCTCCTTCTTCACGCGCAGCCCGGTGATGATCGCGGCTGCCATCACGGGCGACATGTCGCCGCGCATGATGAGCCGCATCAGGTGCAGCATCTCGTCGTGGAAGATTTCGCGGTGTTCGATCGTGCGCTGCAGCGCTTCCTGCGGGGTAATCGTCATCGTGAGGCTCCCGTCAGGCGGCTTGCGCGGCCGCGGCGCGCGCCTGCTTCAGGAAATTCTCGAGCAGCGCGTGGCCATGCTCGGACAGGATCGATTCCGGGTGGAACTGCACACCTTCGACCGGCAGCGTCTTGTGGCGCACGCCCATGATTTCACCGTCGTCGGTCCACGCGGACACCTCGAGGCAGTCGGGCAGCGATTCACGCTCGATCGCGAGCGAGTGATAGCGCGTGACGTCGAAGTGCTTCGGCAGGTCGGCGAATACACCGCGGCAGTCGGTTTCGATCTTGCTCACCTTGCCGTGCATGATGGTCTTCGCGCGCACGACGCGGCCGCCGAAGGCCTCGCCGATTGCCTGATGGCCGAGGCAGACGCCGAGGATCGGCTTCTTGCCCGCGAATTCTTTCAGCACGTCGAGCGTGATGCCCGCGTGCTGCGGGTTGCTCGGGCCGGGCGACAGGCAGATCGCATCGGGATTCAGGCTCGCGATTTCGTCGAGCGTGATTTCGTCGTTGCGGTAGGTGCGCACGTCCTCGCCGAGTTCGCCGAAGTACTGGACCAGGTTGTAGGTAAACGAGTCGTAGTTGTCGATCATGAGCAGCATGGTCAGTCTCCGGTCAGAAGTCGCTATCGAGGCCGTCCTGGACCTGTTCGGCCGCACGCAGCACCGCGCGCGCCTTGTTCTCGGTCTCTTGCCATTCGGATTCGGGCACCGAATCCGCGACGACGCCGGCCGCCGCTTGCACGTACAGGTTGCCGTTGTGGATCAGGCCCGTGCGAATCGCGATCGCGAGATCCATCTCGCCCGAGAACGACAGGTAGCCGACGGCGCCGCCGTACAGCCCGCGCTTGACCGGCTCGAGTTCGTCGATCAGTTCCATCGCACGGACCTTCGGCGCACCGGACAGCGTGCCGGCCGGGAACGTCGCGCGCAGCACGTCGTAGTTCGTCATGCCGGGCTTCAGCTTCCCTTCGACCGAGCTGACGATGTGCTGTACGTGCGAGTATTTCTCGATGACCATCTGGTCGGTCACGTGCACCGAGCCGATTTGCGCAATGCGGCCGACGTCGTTGCGCGCGAGGTCGATCAGCATCACGTGCTCGGCGATCTCCTTCGGATCGTTGAGCAGCTCGGTCGCGAGTTCCGCGTCGCGCTCGGGCGTGTTGCCGCGCGGGCGCGTGCCGGCGAGCGGGCGAATCGTGACGATCTGGTCTTCGCCGCGCTTTTCCTGCCGCACGAGGATTTCCGGCGATGCGCCGACCACATGGAAATCGCCGAAGTTGTAGTAGTACATGTACGGCGACGGGTTCAGCGAACGCAGCGCGCGATACAGCGACAGCGGATTGTCGCGGTACGGCTTCGTCAGACGCTGGCCGACCTGGATCTGCATCAGCTCGCCGGCCGCGATGTATTCCTTCGCCTGGCGCACGGCGGCCAGATAGTCGTCCTTCTTGAACTCGCGGAACGTCTCGGTGCGCACGCTCGCCGACGTGACGGGCGGCTGCACGGTCGTGCGCAGGCGCTGCTTCAGTTCGCGCAGGCGCTGTTTCGCCTTCGTATAGGCCTCGGCCTGGCTTGGGTCCGCGTAGATGATCAGGTACAGCTTGCCGGCGAGGTTGTCGATGACCGCGACTTCCTCGGTCAGCAGCAACTGGATATCGGGCAGGCCGAGATCGTCACGCGGCGTGGTGTTCGCGAGCTTCTTCTCGATGTAGCGCACCGCGTCGTAGCCGAAATAGCCGGCGAGACCGCCGCAGAAGCGCGGCAGGCCCGGGCGCTGCGCCACCTTGAAGCGGGCCTGGAACGATTCGATGAACTGGAACGGGTCGCCGTCATGGGTCTCGACGACCTGGCCGTCGCGCACGACTTCCGACACGCCGTTGCGAGTACGCACGAGCGTACGGGCGGGCAGGCCGATGAACGAATAGCGGCCGAAGCGTTCGCCGCCGACCACCGATTCGAGCAGGAACGAGTTGGCGCCCGAGCGTTCGGGCTGGGCCAGCTTCAGGTAGAGGGACAGCGGCGTTTCGAGATCGGCGAGGGCTTCCGCGATCAGCGGGATGCGGTTGTAGCCTTCGTTCGCGAGCGATTGAAATTCGAGTTCGGTCATGTTCCGGTCCTGTTCGGGACGAGCGGCGCGTGCGCCAGGGATCACTTGACGCTGCGCGGGTTGCCGTCGGCGAAAGGGCGGTCGATCGAGAAGTGCCTGTTGCCGGCCGGCACTCCGGGCGTGAACGTCGCGAGCCTGCGGCCGAGCCTGAACACAAGCGTTCGGACGCGGTAGAACTCGAGGTGGTGCGACGATCGGCGCGCGGATGCGCAGCGAGATAAAAAACGGCGCTGAAGACGTGCTTCAGCGTACCTCATCGAAGAGGTTAGCGCGACCAGCGACGCCAGGGCCAGGCTCCCCGGTCGATGCTGCTCAGACTCCGTTTTTTATTCAGAAACATGCAGATGGAAGAAATAATCAGAGGGTTGGCCGGCCGGCGTTGTGCGCGGAGATCGCGCGAGCTGCGACCAGCAACGAATCGACTATACCATCCGAATTTATCGTTTGTATAGCTTTGCCATGGTTGTAGCCGTACGGCACCGTCAGCGTCGCCATTCCGGCCGCGCGGCCTGCCAGCGCATCGTTTTCCGAGTCGCCGATCGCGACTGCCGCATCCGGTGCGACGCCGAGCGCGTTGCAGGCCGTCAGCATCGGCAACGGGTCGGGCTTCTTGCGCGCGACGCTGTCTCCGCCGAGCACGATGCCGAAGCAATCGGACAGCCCGTATTGCTCGAGCAGCTCGACCGCGAAGCGATGCGGCTTGTTCGTCACGCACGCGAGCCGGATGCCGGCTGCGCGCAGCGCGTCGAGGCCGGCGGCCACGTCCGGATAGAGGCGCGCGTGGCGGCCGTTGATCTTCGCGTACTCGATCTGGTAAATCGCCAGCGCATCGTCGAAGCGCGCGTGCGCTTCGTCAGCCGGGAAACGCGGCTTCAGCACGCTCTGGATCAGGTGTTCGGAGCCCTTGCCGACGTAGCCGATTACCTCGTCGCGCGACGTGGTCGGCGCGCCGAGCTGCGCGAGCATCCCGTTCAGGCCGGCCGTGAAATCGTCGGCCGTATCGACCATGGTGCCGTCGAGATCGATCAGCGCCGCATCGATGCGCGGCGTGGCGAAGCGGATCGGGGCGGCTTCCGTGGCGGCCCCGGCCGGCACATGGCCGGCAAGCGACGAGTCGGCCACGGCGTCAGCTCCGCTCGACGGTAGCGAGCGCGGCGCGCATCTCGTCGATCACCTTGCGGTAGTCGGGCTTGCCGAAGATCGCCGAACCCGCGACGAAGGTGTCGGCTCCGGCTGCCGCGATTTCCGCGATGTTGTCGGTTTTCACGCCGCCGTCGACTTCGAGCAGGATCTCGCGGCCGGTGCGCTCGGTGTACGCGTCGATGCGTGCACGTGCTTCGCGCAGTTTGTTCAGCGTTTCCGGAATGAACGACTGGCCGCCGAAGCCCGGGTTGACCGACATCAGCAGCACGAAGTCGAGGCGATCCATCACGTGGTCGAGGTAGTTCAGCGGCGTGGCCGGGTTGAACACCAGGCCGGCCTTGCAGCCGTGGTCGCGGATCAGCGACAGCGTGCGGTCGATGTGATCGGAGCCTTCCGGGTGGAAGCTGATCAGGTTTGCACCGGCCTTCGCAAAATCGGGCACGATCCGGTCGACCGGGCGCACCATCAGGTGCACGTCGATCGGCACCTGCACGTGCGGGCGGATCGCTTCGCACACGAGCGGGCCGATGGTCAGGTTCGGCACGTAATGGTTGTCCATCACGTCGAAGTGGATCCAGTCGGCGCCGGCGGCGACCACGTTGCGGACTTCTTCACCGAGCCGAGCGAAATCGGCCGACAGGATGCTGGGAGCGATGCGAAATTGGGTCATGGCAGGGGAGCGGGGACGTTGCGGCGCAAAACCGCCATTCTACCGTTCGGCGACCCGGTGCGCGGCGGCGGGCCGTGCGGTCAAGGCCCGATTGCGCATAGAATGCCGAACCAATGCGGCGCGCCCGCGGCCCCGTTGCCCATGCCGGCGCGGGCAGTCATCTTCCAGCGGAAACACCATGAGTCAGTATCAGTTCACCGTTTCGGTGAAAACCAGCTACTTGCCGGAACAATCCGACCCCGATCGCCGTCAATACGCATTCGCGTACACGCTGACGATCCGCAACACGGGACAGGTCGCGGCGCAGTTGATCGCGCGTCACTGGATCATCACGGACAGCGAGAACCACGTACAGGAAGTGAAGGGGCTCGGCGTCGTCGGGCACCAGCCGCTGCTGCAGCCGGGCGAGCACTTCGAGTACACGAGCTGGGCCGTGATCGCGACGCCGGTCGGCACGATGCGTGGCGCGTACTTCTGCGTGGCGGAGGACGGCGAGCGTTTCGAGGCGCCGGTCGACGAGTTCGCACTGCACATGCCGCGCACGCTGCATTGAGCGTGCGGAGCGCGTCAGTGCGTTAGCGCGGCTGGCGGTCGTTGTTGCGGGCGTGCTTCTTTCTGCCCGACGACGTCCACACGACGATGAAGATCAGCAGGGCGAGCGCTACGAAGGCTTCGAGCGCGAAGATGAGCATCGGATATTGGTCGAGAAAATCTGACATGGCGGTTTCCATCAAGAACGGACATTGTATGTGGTTTGGGCCCCGGGTGGCCGGGTGGGTTGCGGCGGCCGCGGCAGCGGCGCTGCTTGCGGCGTGCGGTGGCGCGCCGACGCGGACGTCGTCGCTGAAGCCACAGATCGGAAGAGCGTCGGGTAGGGGAAGAGGGTATATCTAGGGGGAGATCTGGGGGGTGGAGGTAGTAGTTAAAACGTAAGATATCACAAGATGATT